>NZ_RZSV01000460.1:0-1403 GCF_004023205.1 Mesorhizobium sp. M1A.F.Ca.IN.020.03.2.1
CCTCAGCGCGACCACCGCCGCCCTCGCCGCCACCGCCATGAAGAGGACGACGCGACCGTCGGCTTCGGCGATGACGTGCCCGCCTTCATGCGCATCGTCGCGAAGGTCTGACCTCAATACCGCGTCGGCAACAACGAGGCGGCCCCGAATGGGGCCGTTCCTCTACTGCCGTTTCGAAGGATACAAGCGCTTTGCCGGGATTGTCCTGCTGCCGCTTACATCGGGCCGGGCATCATCTTGGTCGGCTTCTCCAGCATCGGAAACTCGGCGTCGCTGCATTTCACCTTCGGATTCGTCGGGCTGAACATGCCGTTCGGATTGTCCCTGAACAGCCAGGCGTGAAGATCGTAATGGACGAACTCCTTCGGGATGAGCGGATAATGCCCCTCCATCGGACCCATGAATTTCTGGCCGAATAGGCTCGGTGGTTCCTTGACATCCGGCGTCAAGGGCACCAGCCATTCTACGGCGACCAGCTTCAAGCCTTTCTTGGTCGGTTCGTAAATGAGCACGTTGGGCTTCATCGGGTCGAGCTTCTGGCCGACGCTCGGAACGTTGACGAAATGGATGCCCATGGCGCCCTTCGGATATTCCATCGTGCCCGGAATCTTCTCGCCCGAGTAATAGACGCAGCCGACGGTCGACAGATAGAGGTCGCGAACGGCGGCCGTGTAGTCCTCATATTTGGCCAGCGATTTTTTCAGAGCTTCGATGTCGGCCTTGTTGGCGTCTTCGGCTCGGGCCGTGGCGGCTCCAACCCATGCGCCCAAGAGGCCAGTTAAAACGAGGACGCCGCAGCGCCCAAGGCGAGTCGTTCTTGTCATGCATTCCTCCCAGATTCTTGAACTGGCCGTGCAAGACCGAGGCGGAAAAATGCTGATTGCGCGGCCGGTTGTACCGCCTCGTCCCCGCTGGACAGCGTCGATGCTAGTCCTTTCCAAGGCGATGGAAAGGCATCAATTAGAACTAGCTGAGGCCCCGACGGCTTTTCCCATCTCGAGGTCAAAAACAAAACGGCCCTCGCGGGGCCGTTTTGCATAGTAGAGTAGTTCTCCTGGCAGCAGCTTCTATCAGGTCAGCGGCGACAGCTGGATCTCGACGCGACGGTTCTGGGCGCGACCGGCGGCCGTCGCGTTGGAAGCAACCGGACGTGTCTTGCCGAAGCCGGTGACGGCGAAGCGGCGGGAATCGACGCCCTGGCCCGACAGGTAGTTGGCGACGGCGAGCGCACGGCGCTGCGACAGGTCGAAATTGTGCTCGTCGCCGCCGGTCGAGTCGGTGTGGCCGAAGACGTCGACGGTCGTCTGGCGGAACTTGTTCAGCACCAGCGCCACCGAGTTCAGCACCGGATAAAAGCCCGGCTTCACCGCGTCCTGGTCGACGTTGAAGGTGATGTCGGACGG
>NZ_RZSV01000461.1:0-1401 GCF_004023205.1 Mesorhizobium sp. M1A.F.Ca.IN.020.03.2.1
GACTATTTCGATACGACCGTCAAAGGTCTTGTGCTGCGCGTCTCGGCGGGTGGGCAAAAGACCTGGTTCGCGGTTTACGGGCCGCCCGACAAGCGGCAATGGTTGAAGCTCGGCACCTATCCCGAGACACCGCTCGGCACGGACAAGGGCGCTCGCCAGAAGGCCAAGGACACTCGTGCAAGCGTGCAAGAGGGCGGCGACCCTGTGGCCGCCAAGAAGGCGCACGCCGCCTCGATGACCGTCTCTGATTTGGTCGAGAGCTATCTCACCCGCCGGGCATCATCGCGGCGGTCGGTCGATGAGATCGCGCGCCGGCTGCGCAAGAATGTGTCCGGCTATGACGCTGACGGAAAGAAGGTCGAGAAGGCATCATCTGGCTGCATCGGCGAGGTGAAGCTCGCGGACCTGCATCGTCGCGACATCACCAAGGCGATCGACGCGGTGAAGGACCGGGGCGCGGCCGTCGAGGCAAACCGGGTGTTCGAGGACATTCGCGCCATGATCCGATGGGGGCGCGGTCGTGGCGATCTGGACAGCAACTTGACCGAAGGTATGGCGAGGCCGACCGAAACGGTCGAACGCGACCGCGTGGTGACGGCCGACGAGATCAAGACGATGTGGGCAGCCTTGCCCGAAGCTGACATGCGGGAAAGCACCCGCCGCATTCTGCGCCTGTGCCTGGTTACCGGACAGCGTGTTGGCGAGATCGCCGGCATGGAGCACGGCGAACTGGACTTGACACGCGGCCTTTGGACGATACCAGCCAGGCGGGCGAAGAACGGCCGCGACCATGTTGTCCCGCTGTGCGAAATGGCAATCCGGATCATCGGCGATCAGATCGCAGACGTGAAGGCGCTGTCGGAGCGCAAGGGCAGGGCGGTGCCGCCTTTCGTTTTTCCTGGACCGGGCGCCCGTGCAGCCGTCACCGGCGCATCTGTCCCGAAGGCAGTGAAGCGAGAAGAGATCAGCAAGCGCGGCGTGGCAACGATCATGGGCATTGCACCGTGGACGCCGCATGACCTTCGGCGATCTGCTGCGACGGGCATGGAAGAAATCGGCATTTCGCCGTTCATCGTCGGGCATGTGTTGAACCACGTTTCGGCGACCAAGAGTACGGTCACGTCGCGGGTATATGCGCGCTACGACTATATGAGCGAGAAACGGGACGCCTTGGAGCTTTGGGCCGATCGGCTTGCCGGCATCATTGCAGGCAACGGCAACATCGAACCTCAGCGAGCGAAGGCAGTTGCATGAACCGGTCTGCGCAGTCGCCGTTCGACCCCGAAACATTCCTGCCGCTCGCCGAAGTCTTCGCGGTTGATCCCTCTGACTACCGCCGCAATCGAATGATTGTCGGCTAATGGACGCGCTTTGCCTTGCCTATCGGGAGCTACTTCACCG
>NZ_RZSV01000462.1:0-1391 GCF_004023205.1 Mesorhizobium sp. M1A.F.Ca.IN.020.03.2.1
GATCGCAAACGGCCACCCCGGCTCCATGACACTTTCGTTGCGGCAGGCATTTTTTGACATTGCGGAAAAAAGTCCAGCCTGATAACCGCAAAGGTGGAATGAACCTCAACTATCTCGTTCTGCTTGTCGTTTAGGCGGCAAGAGGGGGTTTGCGCGCTTGACAGGCGCCGCGTAATTTGGCGCATTGGCCTGCAGACCGACGGGGATCGGCGAAAGACAAAAACAATGGCGGAACGATCGCAAAACCTTCAGGACCTGTTCCTGAATTCAGTTCGCAAGAGCAAAAATCCACTTACCATCTTTCTCACCAACGGTGTGAAGCTGACCGGCGTGGTCACTTCGTTCGACAATTTCTGTGTGTTGTTGCGGCGCGACGGGCATTCCCAGCTCGTCTACAAGCACGCCATTTCCACGATCATGCCGAGCCAGCCGGTTCAGATGTTTGATGGCGAGGAAGGCCAGGGCGCCTGATTGGCACGTGAGCAGGACGCGGACCGCAGAGTTCGCGGGAAACAAGGACATCAACTTGGGCCGGAAGCCAAGGATCCGACCCGGGCCGTTGTCATTGTGCCGGTGCTTGCGCGCCAGCCGCGGGGCGATGACGATTCGAGCCGCCCGCGCCTGAGCCGCTCGGCGGATGCCCGCCACGACGAGGCGGTCGGGCTTGCCAGCGCCATCGACCTGGACCCGGTCCACACCGCAGTGGTGACGGTCACCGATCCCCGCCCGGCAACGCTGCTCGGCAGCGGCAAAGTGGCCGAATTCGCCGACATCGTGAAGGAACGCAAGGCGGAATTGGTCATCGTCGACCATCCGCTCACGCCGGTGCAGCAGCGCAATCTCGAGAAGGAACTGAACGCCAAGGTGCTCGACCGCACCGGGCTTATCCTCGAGATCTTCGGCGAGCGCGCCAGGACCAAGGAAGGCACCCTGCAGGTCGAGCTGGCGCATCTCAACTATCAGAAGGGTCGGCTGGTGCGCAGTTGGACCCACCTCGAACGGCAGCGCGGCGGCGCGGGTTTCCTGGGCGGTCCCGGCGAAACGCAGATCGAATCCGACCGGCGGATCCTGCAGGACAAGATCACCAAGCTCAAACATGAGCTGGAAACGGTTCGCCGCACCCGCGACCTGCACCGCGCAAAACGCAAGAAGGTGCCATTTCCGGTAGTTGCGATCGTCGGCTACACCAATGCCGGAAAGTCGACGCTGTTCAACCGGCTGACCGGGGCAGGGGTGCTGGCGGAGGACATGCTGTTCGCCACGCTCGATCCGACGCTGCGCCGCGTGCGCCTGCCGCACGGCACGCCGATCATCCTGTCGGACACGGTCGGCTTCATCTCGGACTTGCCGACTCATCTGGTCGCGGCCTTCCGGGCGACGCTGGAAGAGGT
>NZ_RZSV01000463.1:0-1389 GCF_004023205.1 Mesorhizobium sp. M1A.F.Ca.IN.020.03.2.1
GCTGCGTCGCGCGCCGCAAGCATTGCCCTGAGGTTGTCGGTCGCGACCGCCACGACCTTGGCGGCCTCCTTGTCGCCGATCTCGCGCCAGCCCATCCTGCGCATCACCGCCTCGCGTCCGATGCGGAAATAGATGACCTGCCCGATGATGGTGAACACGGTGAGCCTCGTGGCCTCGCTCTCGGCCGGTTCGCCGGTCGCCTGCTCCCAGATCTGGCACAGCCGGCGATGCGTCGGTTCGAACACGCCGGCATAAATGCGGTCGAGCGCCGCCGTCGGATGCGAGAGCTCGCGCAGTACGAATTGTACGATCTCGCCGGCCTGGGGACTTGCCACGACAAAGCCGACCATCCGCGCCAGCGCGGCAAAGAGCTGCGCCCGGGCGGCTTCCGGGCTCGAAGGGGCCGCCGGCTGGGGTGCGCCGAGCGCCTGGCCGGCGATCCCCTGGATGGTCTCGACGATGAAGTCGGCGGCGGCGGCGCGCAGCCCCTCCTTGCCGCCGAAATGATAGGCGATCGAGCCGATATTGGCCTTGGCCTCGGCCGCGATCTCGCGCGTCGAGGTGCCGTCGAAGCCCTGCCGGCCGAACAGCTTCAGCGCGGCCTGCACCAGCGCCGCGCGCGTTTGATCGGCGGGAGAGGCTTCGCGTTGCGGCCCTTTGGCGTTCGTTTGTTTGCTCATTCCACCTATTTAATCAATCGATTGATTAAAGTCAAATTGAATTCCAACGCGGCTTGCCATCTTCCTGCGGGCGGGCTTTAGTGCGCGGCCATGGGCAAGGAAGTCGAGCGCAAGTTCCTGGTCGCTGATCCCGCCTGGCGCAGCCTGGTCGAGGCGCATATCCGCATTCGTCAGTTCTACGTCGCCGCGCAGCCTGGACGCACGGTTCGCGTACGCATCAGCGACGGAGGCTCCGCCGCGCTGACGCTGAAGTTCGGCAACAAGGCGCGCGAGCGCGACGAATTCGAATATCCGATCCCGCTCGCCGAGGCCGAGGAATTGATGGCCTTCGCGATCGGGCGTGTCATCGAGAAGACACGTCACCATGTTAGGCACCGCGGCTATCTCTATGAAGTCGATGTGTTCGGCGGAGTGCTCTCGGGGCTGGTGGTCGCGGAGTTGGAGACGCCGGAGGACGTGCCTGACGAAATGCTGCCCGACTGGCTCGGTCGCGAGGTCACCGGTGAGTCGAGGTTTTACAACGCGTCGCTGGCCCTCGGCGGGATTCCGGAGATAGCCGCATGAGCTTTCGCATCGATCCGCGCTTGCCGCTGACCGGCGAGGTCAGGCGCATATTGGCTGACGAGATCGGCAAGGCGCTTGGCCAACTCGAGACGGCGCGCGACAAGCCGGAGCAGGGACTGCACAAGTGCCGTAAGCGGCTTAAGGG
>NZ_RZSV01000464.1:0-1341 GCF_004023205.1 Mesorhizobium sp. M1A.F.Ca.IN.020.03.2.1
TCAACCTGCCTGCCCGTCTCCTGGTGCCTGCGCCGCCCGGTGTCTCCGATATCGGCGCTGCCGTCGCACCCGTCACCTTCGGCACGGTCGAGCATATGCTGTTCGACAACGCGAAACTGGAGCCCGGTGAGACCATCCTCGTCCATGCCGGCGGCTCCGGCATCGGCTCCGCAGCCATCCAATTGGCGAAGCGCATGGGCTGCACGGTCATCACTACGGTCGGCTCGAACGACAAGATCGACAAGGCGAAGGCGCTTGGCGCCGACCATGTCATCAACTATCGCGAGGATCGCTTCGAAGGCGTGGTGCGCAAGCTGACGAAGAAGAAGGGCGTCGATGTCGTGTTCGAGCATGTCGGCGCCGACACCTTTGCCGGCTCGATGCTGTGCCTGAAGCGCGGCGGCCGCCTCGTCACCTGCGGCTCGACCTCCGGCGTCTCGACGCAGGTCAATCTGATGCAGCTTTTCCAGCAACAGCTGAAGCTGCTCGGCTCCTTCGGCTGCCGCATGGAGAACATGGCCGATGCCATGCAGAAGATGGCGGCCGGTCTCGTCGCGCCCGTAATCGACACCGAAGTCGGCTTCGACGACATCGACGCCGCGCTGAAGCGCATGGAAGGCCGCGACGTCTTCGGCAAGATCATTCTTCGCGTTTCCTAAGACAAGATGGTCGGCAAGGTACTCAAGAAAGCCCGCCGGGACTTCATGTTCCGCTATGGCCGGCGGCTACGCCAAATGGAGCACTGGCTGGTGGCGCGGCTTGCCATGGCGATCATCGGCCTGCTGCGCCTTTTGCCGCCTGACAGCGCGCTCAACTTCGCCGACCGCGTCGCCCGCCGCATCGGGCCGATGGTCGGACGGCACAGGGTAGCCGTCAACAATCTGCGCCTTGCCTATCCGCAAAAGAGCGATGCCGAAATCGAGGCCATCGCGTCCGACATGTGGGGCAACATGGCCCGGCTTGCCGCCGAATACATCTTCCTCGATGCCCTCTTCGATTTTGACCCGAATGCCGCCAAGCCGGGCCGGGTCGAGGTCAGCGGTATCGAGCATTTCGTCGAAATCGCAGGCGAAAAGAAGCCGCACATCCTGTTCACCGGCCATCTCGGCAATTTCGAGCTTTTGCCGGTCGCCGCCGCCACCTTCGGCATGAACATCACGGCACTGTTCCGCCCGCCCAACAATCCCTACCTTGCCGACTACATCCACTCGACACGCCGCTCGAGCATGGGAGGCCTGCTGCCGTCCTCGACCGGCGCATCGTTCGCCCTTGCCGCCATCCTGGAAAACGGCGGCAATATCGGCGTGCTGGTCGATCAGAAATTCACGAACGGCGTCGAGA
>NZ_RZSV01000465.1:0-1327 GCF_004023205.1 Mesorhizobium sp. M1A.F.Ca.IN.020.03.2.1
TCCTTGAGCTGATCGGCCGACACCTCAGTCGGATCGAAGAGGTCGAGATCACGCAAATTGCGGGCGAGCAGCGCCGGGTCGGCAAGGCCCTGGAACGGATCCTCGGGGGAGACTCTCGCCATGGCGACGGCGCGCTCGGCAAGCGCCTTCGGGTCGGAGGCGGCGGTGGCCGAGACGCTCGCCACGCGCTGGCCGACGAAGACGCGCAGCGACACGTCCTCGCTTTCCGACGATTCGGTGCCTTCGACCTTGCCCAGCCGCACCGACACGCCGGCCGAACGGCCGCGCACGGCGACCGCGTCGGCGGCGTCCGCCCCGGCGCGCTTGGCCGCCTCGACGAGCGCCGCGACGCGGCCGGTCAGTTTCCCTGCGTCGAGCGTGTTGGTCATGGTTAGTCCTGTTTGTTCAAGCTGTGCGGGAGGGCAGATGCTGCCGCACATCCATGGATGCCGGGCCGCCATCTCTGGAAGCCCGTACTATCGTCTTGGATGCTGCTGCACCATCTATTGTTCCACCACCGCTTGTGCAATGGCGGATGCGGCAATCTCAAGGCAATCGCGGCCCTTCGCAGCGCACTGCCCCGCCGTAACCGCGTGAACAGTGCGGATTAGCCGGCCACCGGCGCCCAGATCACATCTTCAATCCTGGCGGCGCCGGTTGCCAGCATCACCAGCCGGTCGAAGCCGAGGGCCGAGCCGCTCGCCTGCGGCATGATGGCAAGCGCGGCGAGGAAATCCTCGTCCAGCGGATAGCGCTCGCCATAGATGCGCTCCTTCTCGTCCATCTCGGCGACGAAGCGGCGGCGCTGCTCGGCCGGATCGGTGAGCTCGCCAAACGCATTGGCGAGCTCGACGCCGCAGCAGTAGAGCTCGAAGCGTTCGGCGACGCGCGGGTCCTCCGCGCTCGGCCGGGCAAGGGCCGCCTCGGAGACTGGATAGCCATAGAGGATTGTCGCCCGTCCCTGCCCCAGCGCCGGCTCGACCTTTTCCACCATCACGCGGCTGAACAGGTCGGCCCAATTGTCGTCGGGCGCGGTGCGCAGGCCGGCGCGGACCAGGCCCTGGTGGAGCGCTTCGCGGTCGGTGCTGCCGTCGGCGCCGACGGTCGCCAGCAGATCGATGCCGGCATGGCGCATGAATGCTTCCGCCACGCTCAGCCGCTCCGGCTCGGCGAAGGGATCGACCTCGCGGCCACGAAACCGAAAGCTTTTGGCCCTGGCCTTCTCCGCGGCGAGCGCCAGAAATTCGGCGCAGTCGGCCATCAGGCGCTCATAGGCCTCGCCGACGCGGTACCATTCGAGCATGGTGAATTCGGGATGATGCAGCGG
>NZ_RZSV01000466.1:0-1315 GCF_004023205.1 Mesorhizobium sp. M1A.F.Ca.IN.020.03.2.1
CTTTTGGATCGACACGGTCGGCAACTCCAATGTCGTCGAGGTCCGCGTCCAGCTCGAAGGCAAGGTGCTGCGCGTCTTCGTGCGTCGCAGCCAGGCTTATGCCTCAAACACCCATATCTTCCTGATCTGGATGGTCGGCACCTCGCTGGTGCTCTTGATGATCGCCATCCCCTTCCTGCGCAATCAAATAAGGCCGATCCTGACATTGGCCGAAGCCGCCGAGAGCTTCGGCAAGGGCCGGCCGATGCCGCGCGATTTCCGTCCGCGCGGCGCGGAGGAAGTGCGCCGCGCCGGCTTCGCCTTCATCCAGATGCGCGAGCGCATCGAGCGCCAGATCGAGCAGCGTACCGCCATGCTGACCGGCGTCAGCCATGATCTCAGGACCATTCTGACCCGCTTCAAGTTGCAGCTGGCCCTGGCCGGCGGCAAGGCCGAGACCAAGGCCGCGCTGAACCAGGATATCGACGACATGCAGTCGATGCTGGAGGGCTATCTCTCCTTTGCCCGCGGCGAGGCGGCAGAAGACACCGGCCGCTTCGATCTCGGTGCCTATTTCCAGAAGCTTAGCGAGGAAGCGCAACTGCGCAAATGCAAGCTGTCGACGACACTGACCGGCGATCCGACCGTGCATGTGCGGCCGAACGCCTTTGCCAGGTTGATGTCCAACGTGATCGGCAATGCCTTCCGATATGCCAAGACGGTCGAGGTCCATGCCAATCACGGCCGCGGCTCGCTGACCGTCACCATCGACGATGATGGTCCCGGCATCGCGCCGGACAAGCGCGAAGAAGTGTTCAAGCCATTCCTGCGGCTCGACGAAGCGCGTAATCTCGATGCCAGCGGCACCGGCCTTGGTCTGTCGATCGCCCGCGACATCGCCCGAACCCATGGCGGCGACATCATGCTTGAAGACAGCCCGCTGGGCGGTTTGCGAGCCGTGATCAAGGTGCCGGCTTAGTCGGACAAAGACGGTCTTCATCCCCCCGTCATGAAATCATGGTCAAGAGCGCGCATGAAGCGCGCGACCTTTATCGATTCGGCCATGCCGCCCCGCTTCGATCCCGCACCCGCCCGGGTGCGCTGGAGCGAAGCGCGAGCTGCAGCCTGGCTGCCGTTCCGCCATCGTGCCGGCGCGCCCAAGAATCTGTGCGAAGGGTCGCCATGCGAATCCTGATGGTCACCGATGCATGGCGACCGCAGGTCAACGGCGTGGTTCACACGCTGGAGCGGCTTACCGAAACGCTGAAATCCTTCGAAGTCCAGGTCGATTTTCTGACGCCGAACATCTTCCGCACCTTGCCGCTGCCGACTTACC
>NZ_RZSV01000467.1:0-1308 GCF_004023205.1 Mesorhizobium sp. M1A.F.Ca.IN.020.03.2.1
GTCTCACGCAAAGTGCGCTCGATCTGGTGGCGCGAGGCGGCCGCCTCGCGCCACCAGATCGAGCGCACTTTGCGTGAGACCGCCGAGCGCCGCGACCGCTTCGCTCGCCAGCTTGCCGAGGTCGATCGCGAGCTCTCCGATATTGTGGCGCGCATTTCCGGCCTGCCCGATCCCGCCGAGAAGCGGCTGCTGGTCGAGGACGCGCTTGCCCGGCTGGAAGAGAGCGAGCTAGGCGCCATCGCCGCCGAGCAGGCGGTCGCCGAAGCGCGCGCCGCCGAAAGTGCTGCCCGTCCGCCTCTGCAGGATGCCAAGGCCGAATTGCAGCGCATCGAGACGGAAGCGCGCACGCTGGCCAAGATACTCAACGCCGCGAGCGGCGATCTCTTCCCTTCGGTGCTGGAGCAGATCAGCGTCGAGCGCGGCTACGAGACGGCACTTGGCGCCGCGCTCGGCGAGGACCTCGACGTGCCGCTCGACCGCAGCGCCCCGGTGCATTGGGGCGAGAGCGCGGTTAAACCGGGTGACGCGGCGCTGCCCAAAGGCGTGAGGAGCCTGGCGAGTGTGGTCCGCGCCCCGGCACAGCTTGCCCGCCGCCTGGCGCAGATCGGCATCGTCGACGCCGCCGATGGCCGTCATCTTCAAGCGCAGCTCGCGCCCGGCCAGCGGCTGGTCAGCCGCGACGGCGCGCTCTGGCGCTGGGACGGCTTGACGGCCAGCGCCGATGCGCCGACCGCTGCGGCGCAGCGGCTGGCGCAGAAGAACCGCCTGGCGGAGCTCGATGCCGAGGCCATGCAGGCGACCCGCGTCGTGCGCGAGGCCGAGGAGGCGCTGGCGCGCGCCGAGCAGGCGATGCGCCAGGCGAGCGAGGCCGAGCGCAACGCGCGTCAGGCCGGCCGCGATGCCCAGCACGCACTGGACGACGCCCGTAACGCGCTGGCCGAGGCCGAGAAGGCCGGCGGCGAGCTGGCGAGCCGCCGTGCTGCCTTGGATGACGCCCGCGCGCGCATCGTCGACAGCCATGAAGAGACGCAAGCCGCTTTCCTCGAAGCCGAGGAGATGCTCAGGGACGCGCCCGATCTCGGCGACCTGCAGCTTCAGCTAGAGCAGGCCTCCGCCAGTGTAGCTCGCGACCGCGCCACGCTTGCCGATACGCGCGCCGTGCATGACGGCCTGCGGCGCGAGGCCGAAGCGCGCATGCGCCGGCTCGACGCGATCGGCACCGAGCGCAAGAACTGGCTGGAGCGGGCCGAAAACGCCTCGACGCAGATCGCCGCGCTTGGCGAGCGCAAGGCTGAGGCCGAAGCTGAG
>NZ_RZSV01000468.1:0-1300 GCF_004023205.1 Mesorhizobium sp. M1A.F.Ca.IN.020.03.2.1
ACCTGGATAGCCATCTTGAGACGCTGTTCGACCGCGCCGTGGCGCGGCGGCGGCCGCTCTCGGTGATGATCACCGACCTCGACCGTTTCAAATCCATCAATGACGCCCATGGCCATGACGGCGGCGACGACGTTCTGCGTGAATTCGCCAGGCGGCTGCGCAAGAACGTGCGCGGCATCGATCTCGCCTGCCGCTTCGGCGGCGAGGAGTTCGTCGTGGTCATGCCGGATACCGACGGGCCAATCGCCGAGAAGGTGGCCGAGCGTATCCGCGCCGAGATCGCGCAGGCGCCCTTCGCAATCGGCAGCGATGGCAAGACGATCGAGGTGACGGTCAGCGTCGGCGTGTCATCGGTGCTGAGGGGAGCCGATACGGTCGCGGCGTTGATGAAGCGAGCCGACCTTGCGCTCTACGAGGCCAAGAGCGGCGGCCGCAACCGGGTTGTCGCCAAGGCCGCCTAATCCATGCCACCCAATGGTGCGCAGCAGTTTTGCCGCATCGACATGGACAAGACCAGAAGACTTAAGCGCGTTGCCTGAAATCGTTGCGCCGTGAAGCGGTTACGCACGGAAGCCCCAATTCCGCGTCAACCCGATAGGGTTAGGAATTTACCTTAATCCAAGCGATTCGGGAGCCGTGGTTAAGAAATGGTTGATTTTCATACGTTCTTGCGCAAATCTGCTTGGCATAGACCGAAGACGAAGCCGGCACGAGGGTAGACTGCCCGGCTCGATCCAAAAAATACCCCATGATGCTCAGGTCCGCCGCATCTCCTGGGTCCGTGGGGTCGGCCGGCCGGCGCTGGCACATAGTGGCCTCCTCGTACCGCTGCCAACCGCCGACCGGCCCCCTTTTTCTCATGCATGATTCAGCGTCAGGCAGCCGCGGGCTTTCTTGCTCGAGCGTCCGCCCGCTGAAAACAAAAACGCCGCCCCAAGGGGCGGCGTTCGGCATTTCAGGATAAACCGGATCACTTGATCTTGGTTTCCTTGAACTCGACGTGCTTCTTGGCAATCGGGTCGTACTTACGGAACGACAGCTTGTCCGTCTTGGTGCGGCTGTTCTTGCTGGTCACGTAGAAGAAACCGGTGTCGGCGGTCGACAGAAGCTTGATCTTGATGTTTGCGGCTTTGGCCATGATGTTCGTCCGTTAATGTTCGTGGAGTTTTGGCCGCTGGAGCACGGGGAAAACACCCGGACGCGGGAAACTTGGCGCGACACATAAAGAACGCGCCCGGAAAGTCAAGTCCAAGCGCCTTCTTGCCCCGTTTTGACGCGGCGGAACTCGCCGCGTCAAAAC
>NZ_RZSV01000469.1:0-1292 GCF_004023205.1 Mesorhizobium sp. M1A.F.Ca.IN.020.03.2.1
TTGAAGCCGGGCCCGGAGGAGATCGCTGCACTTGTCGGCACGCTCGCCCGGCGCGGCATCCGCGTCTATGCGATCGAGCTCGAGGGCGCCGAGCTCGGCCCCGATTTGCCGCCGCTGCTCGCCGGCGCCAAGGAGGCGACCGCCGAGGGGTTGCTGGGCAGGGCCGCGCGCAAGGCGAAGGCGGAAGAGATCACGGTCGAGACGGCTACGGTCGAGGACGTGCAGCCGGGGCAAATGAGGGCGCCGCAGGATGAACTGGCGAAGCTCGATGCGCAGAACGCGCGAGCCGCCGAAGCAGCCAAGTCGGAACCGGCCGGGTCGGGGCAGGGTGCTGTACCGGCACGGCACGAGCCTTCCGCCGGCACGCTGATGATCAAGGCGCCGATCCGCTCGGGGCAGTCGGTCTTTCATCCGCATGGCGACGTCATCGTGCTGGGCTCGGTCGCGTCCGGCTCGGAAATCGTCGCCGGCGGCTCGATCCATGTCTACGGCACGCTGCGCGGCCGGGCGATCGCCGGCTCGGAAGGCAACACATCGGCGCGCATCTTCTGCCGCAAGAATGAGGCCGAGCTGCTCGCCGTCGACGGCTGGTACACCACGGCCGAGGAGATGGAAGGCGTTTCGCGCGGCAAGGCGGTGCAGGCCTTCCTCGAAAACGATGCGCTGTGCGTGGTGCCGCTCGGCTGAGTCTTTGGCCGCGCAAGCTTCGGACCGGTTTCGCGTGCCATTGTCCTTCATGAGTCCGCCGTGCCCGGCACGGCCAGAGAATAAAAATCGCCAACGGAGGCTGGATATATGGGCAAGGTAGTCGTGGTCACCTCGGGCAAGGGGGGCGTCGGCAAGACAACCTCGACGGCCGCGCTCGGCGCTGCCGTGGCCAAGACCGGCAAGAAGGTTGCGCTGGTCGATTTCGACGTCGGCCTGCGCAATCTCGACCTCATCATGGGCGCCGAGCGCCGCGTGGTGTTCGACCTCGTCAACGTTATCCAGGGCACCGCAAAACTGTCGCAGGCGCTGATCCGCGACAAGCGGCTGGAGACGCTCTATCTGCTGCCGGCCTCGCAGACGCGCGACAAGGACGCGCTGACCGAGGAGGGCGTTGCCGAAGTCATCGCCCGGCTGCGCTCGGTGTTCGACTATGTCTTCTGCGACAGCCCGGCCGGCATCGAGCGCGGCGCCCAGCTTGCCATGCGCTTCGCCGACGAGGCGGTCATCGTCACCAACCCGGAAGTGTCGTCGGTGCGAGATTCCGACCGCATCATCGGCCTGCTCGACGCCCGCACCATGAAGGC
>NZ_RZSV01000046.1:0-32336 GCF_004023205.1 Mesorhizobium sp. M1A.F.Ca.IN.020.03.2.1
CCAGCGCGTGCTCGTCACGCTGACGCGCTGGTCGGCCGAATATATTCTCGAAACCGCCTTCGCCGAGGACGGGCTGGACGGCGCCGCGACCGTCGCGCACGCGCTGGTGCAGCGCGCCGTCGATGCGCATCCCGGCATCGCCCGCTTCAGCGTCGCGCTCGACCGGCCGGTGATCGGCCTCGGCGCCTCGGCGCCGCTGCATTACGCCGGCCTGCCGCCGCTGATCGGCAATGGCTGCATCGTGCCGGAGGACACCGACGTCGCCAACGCGCTCGGCGCCGTCGTCGGCCAGGTGCGGGTCTCGGCCGAAGCCCGCGTCAGCCAGCCCAGGGAAGGGCTTTTCCGGCTCGCCTCGGGGCAGACGGTGCGCGACTTCACCGAGGAGGAGAAGGCGATCGCCGCGGCTGAAGCCGACGTGCGGGCGATCGTCGCCGAACGCGCGAAGAATGCCGGCACCGACAGCGCCGAAATCGACGTTTCCACCGAATTCAAGGTCTCGACGGTCGAGAACCAGCGCATGTTCATCGAGGCGCATGTGGTGGCGGTGGCCTCTGGGCGCCCAAGGATTGCGGTGTGAGCGCGCCTTCCCCCTTCTCCCCTTGTGGGAGAAGGTGTCGCCGGAGGCGACGGATGAGGGGTGCTCCAGGGAACACCAGCGCCGCACTCCGCTGGAACACCCCTCATCCGTCTCGGCGCTTGCGCGCCGATCCACCTTCTCCCACAAGGGAGAAGGGAAACCGCGCCGCACCTTCACCCTAAGCCGAATTGACCCTTGAACCCCAAACATGTCAAAGCCCCGGCAAAGCCTTACCCATCTGGAGACGTGCTGATGACCGACCGCATCGAGATCGCCGGGTTGCAGATTGCCCGGGAGCTCCATGACTTCGTCGCCGAGGAGGCAGCAGTCGGCACCGGCATCGATCCGGAAAAGTTCTGGGAGGGCTTTTCCGCCATCGTCCACGACCTCGCGCCGAAGAACCGCGCGCTGCTCGCCAAGCGCGACGCCATGCAGGAGAGGCTGGACGACTGGTACCGCGCCAACGGCGCGCCGGTCGACATGGAGGTGTACAGAACTTTCCTCGAGGAGATCGGCTATCTGGTGCCGGAAGGCCCGGCCTTCAGCGTCTCGACCGAAAATGTCGATCCGGAGATCGCGGTCGTCGCCGGGCCGCAGCTGGTCGTGCCGGTGATGAACGCGCGCTATGCGCTCAATGCCGCCAATGCGCGCTGGGGCTCGCTTTATGACGCGCTCTACGGCACCGACGCCATTCCCGAGACGGGAGGCGCCGAAAGGGGCAAAACGTTCAATCCCACGCGCGGCGCCAAGGTGATCGCCTGGGTCAGGGACTTCCTCGACCAGTCCGTGCCGCTCACCACCGGCAAATGGGCCGGCATCAACGGGCTCTCGGTGGCGAACGGCGCGCTGAAGGTCGGCGAAGGCGCCGGCGCCACCACGCTTGCCGACCCGAAGCAGTTCGCCGGCTACCGCGGCGACGCCGCCACTCCGGAAGCCGTGCTTTTGGTAAAGAACGGCCTGCATATCGAGATCGTCGTCGATCATGCCAGTCAGATCGGCAAGACCGATGCGGCCGGCATTGCCGACGTCGTCCTCGAGGCCGCCTTGACCACCATTCAGGATTGCGAGGATTCGGTCGCCGCCGTCGATGCCGAGGACAAGGTCGTCGTCTATCGCAACTGGCTCGGGCTGATGAAGGGCGATCTGGCGGAAGAGATCACCAAGGCCGGCAAGAGCTTTGTCCGCAAGCTAAATCCGGACCGCCGCTACACGGCGCCGAATGGCGGCCAGCTGCTGCTGCCCGGACGCTCGCTGATGCTGGTGCGCAATGTCGGCCACCTGATGACCAATCCGGCGATCCTCGACCGCGACGGCAACGAGGTGCCGGAAGGCATCATGGACGCGGCGCTCACCGCGCTGATTGCGCTGCACGATGTCGGCGACAACGGCCGCCGCGCCAACTCCCGCGCCGGCTCGATGTATGTGGTGAAGCCCAAGATGCACGGGCCGGAGGAAGTCGGCTTCGCCGTGGAAATCTTCGATCGCGTCGAGGCCCTGCTCGGCATGGCCAAGAACACCATCAAGATGGGCATCATGGACGAGGAGCGGCGGACCACCGTCAACCTCAAGGAAGCGATCCGCGCCGCAAGGGAGCGCGTCGTCTTCATCAACACCGGCTTCCTCGACCGCACCGGCGACGAGATCCACACCTCGATGGAAGCCGGCCCGATGATCCGCAAGGGCGACATGAAGCAGGCGGCCTGGATTTCCGCCTATGAGGCGTGGAACGTCGACACGGGCCTGGAATGCGGCCTCGCCGGCCACGCCCAGATCGGCAAGGGCATGTGGGCCATGCCGGATTTGATGGCGGCGATGCTCGAGCAAAAGATCGCGCACCCCAAGGCCGGCGCCAACACCGCCTGGGTGCCGTCGCCGACCGCGGCGACGCTGCACGCCACCCACTATCATAAAGTGGATGTGCACGCCGTGCAGGCGGCGCTGAGGAGCCGGCCGAAGGCCAGGCTCGACGACATCCTGTCGGTGCCCGTGGCGGTGCGGCCGAACTGGACCCCGGACGAGATCCAGCGCGAGCTCGACAACAACGCGCAAGGCATTCTCGGCTATGTCGTGCGCTGGATCGATCAGGGTGTCGGCTGCTCGAAAGTGCCCGATATCAACGATGTCGGCCTGATGGAGGACCGCGCCACGCTGCGCATCTCCTCGCAGCACATCGCCAACTGGCTGCGCCACAAGGTGTGCTCGGAGATCCAGGTCCGGGATTCGCTGCAGCGCATGGCGGCGATCGTCGATCGCCAGAATGTCGGCGACCCGTTCTACCGGTCGATGGCGCCGGATTTCGACAAGTCGATCGCCTTCCAGGCCGCCTGCGACCTGGTGTTCAAGGGGACAGTCCAGCCCAACGGTTACACCGAGCCGGTGCTGCATGCGCGCAGGCTGGAGCTGAAGGCGAAGCACCGGGCGGGGTAGCGCCGGAAATCCGCGCCAGGGACCTTACGCCGCCTGCGCCATGCGCTCCGCGCTCATGCGGTAGGAGATCGCCTCGGCGAGATGGATGCGGCCGACGGTTTCGCTGGCGTCGAGATCGGCGAGCGTCCGCGCGACCTTCAGCACGCGGTGATAGGCTCGCGCCGAGAAGGCGAGCTTTTCGCTGGCGTCCTTGAGCAGCGTCAGCCCGGCGGCGTCGGGCCTGGCGATCGCCTCGACGACCGAAGGCGGGCAGTGCGCGTTGGTGGTGGCCGCCGCACCCAGCCTTTCCAGCCGCTCGCGCTGCATGGCCCGGGCGCGCGCCACGCGCTGCGCCACAGCGGCGCTGGTCTCGGCCTTGTCCGGCCGGATCAGGTCGCTTGCCGAGACCGCCGGCACCTCGATCCTGAGATCGATGCGGTCGAGCAGCGGGCCGGAAATGCGCGCCTGGTATTCGGTGCGGCAGCGCTCGCCGCGCAGGCAGCGATAGCCGGGCTCGCCCGACATGCCGCAGCGGCACGGGTTCATCGCCGCCACCAGCTGGATGCGCGCCGGATAGGTGACGCGGTGGTTGGCGCGCGCGATCACGCAGTCGCCGGTCTCCAGCGGCTGGCGCAGCGCGTCCAACGTCTGCGGCGTGAATTCCGGGAACTCGTCGAGGAACAGCACGCCGTGATGCGCAAGCGACACTTCGCCCGGCCGCACGCGCAAGCCGCCGCCCACCATCGCCGCCATCGACGCTGAATGATGTGGCGCGCGGAACGGCCGTCGGTCTGTCAGCTTGCCTTCGCCGAGCTCGCCCGCCACCGACGCGATCATCGAGACTTCGAGCAGCTCCTTCGGCGCCAGCGGCGGCAGGATCGAGGGCAGCCTTTGCGCCAGCATCGACTTGCCCGAGCCCGGCGGTCCGACCATCAGGAGATTGTGCCCGCCCGCCGCCGCCACTTCCAGCGCCCGCTTGGCGCTTTCCTGGCCCTTGATGTCGGCAAGGTCCGGCAGATCGCGCGCGGCGACCTGGATGCCGGCCTCGGGACGCGACAGCACCTGGGTGCCGCGAAAATGGTTGGCGATGGCGATCAGGCTGCGCGGCGCCAGGATATCGAAATCCTTGCCGGCCCAGGCTGCCTCCGGCCCGCAGGCGAACGGACAGATCAGCCCTTTGCCTTCGGCGTTGGCGCCGATCGCCGCCGGCAGCGCGCCGGCGACAGCGGCAATGGTGCCGTCGAGCGACAATTCGCCGAGCACGACATAGCTGGCCAGCATATCGCCAGGAATGGCGCCGAGCGCGGCCATCAATCCGAGCGCGATCGGCAGATCGTAATGGCTGCCTTCCTTGGGCAGGTCCGCCGGCGCGAGATTCACCGTCACCTTCTTCGACGGCATCGACAGGCCGGACGCATGAAGCGCGGCCTGCACGCGTTCCCGGCTCTCTGCCACCGCCTTGTCCGGCAAACCGACGATCTGCATCCCGACCTTGCCCGGCGCGATCATCACCTGGACATCGACCGGCACGGCCTCGATGCCCTGGAAAGCCACCGTGCGAACCCGCGCTACCATCTTGTCTCAAGCCCCCGGATACCGGCTCGCTCGCCGGTCCTGCGATCAGGCGGCGAGCGGGATCAGGTTAGACAACCACAGATTTGCAGCTTAAGCAAGAACATTACGGGAACATACGGTCCCGCCCACCGGGCAGCTGAGGGGCGCTACTTCCGCTTCCCTTCCACGCAGTCCCAGAACAGGGCAGCAATGTCCGCGCCGCCGAAGCGCCGCACCTCGCGCACGCCGGTCGGCGAGGTGACGTTGATCTCGGTCATGTAGTCGCCGATGACATCGATGCCGACGAGGATGAAGCCGCGTTCCCTGAGCGCCGGCCCGATGCGGGCACAGATCTCGCGTTCGCGCTCCGTCAGCTCGGTCTTCTCGGCGCGGCCGCCGACATGCATGTTGGAGCGCGAATCGTGCTCGGCCGGCACGCGGTTGATGGCGCCCACCGGCTCGCCGTCGATCAGGATGATGCGCTTGTCGCCCTTGCGCACGTCCTTGAGGTAGCGCTGCACGATATAGGGCTCGCGGAACAGTTGGCCGAACATTTCGAGCAGCGAGGCGAGGTTGCGGTCGGCCTCGTGCAGATGGAAGATGCCCGCCCCGCCATTGCCGTAGAGCGGCTTGACGATGATGTCGCCGAACTCCTTGCGAAAGGCGGCCACCTCCTGCGGATCCTTGGTGATCAGCGTCTCCGGCATCAGGTCCGGGAATTCGGTGACGAAGATCTTTTCCGGGCTGTTGCGCACCCAGGCCGGGTCATTGATCACCAGTGTCTTCGGATGGATGCGTTCCAAAATGTGGGTGGTGGTGATGTAGTTCATGTCGAAGGGCGGGTCCTGCCTGAGCAGCACCACGTCCATCTCCGACAGATCGGTGCGCACCGGCTCGCCCAGCGAATAATGGCTGCCCTTCTCGTCGCGCACCTGCATCTCCTCGGCGCGCGCGAACACCTTGCCGTCCCGCATCGACAGCCGGTCGGGCGTGTAGTGGAAAAGCTTGTGGCCGCGCCGCTGCGCTTCCAGCGACAGCGCGAACGTGGTGTCGCCGGCGATCGACACCGTCGAGACATGGTCCATCTGGACGGCGATTTTCAACGGCATCTCGGGTCTCCGGCAATCTCTGCCGCCGATATAGGGAAATCGGCGGCTTCTGCCAATCGGCCAGAGATTATCGGTCGAAGACCAGCCGGGAATAGCCGACGAAGGACAGCGCCATCGCGACCAGCGAGGCGACCGTCAGCGCCGCCAGCGGCGGCAGGGAGGGCAGCGCGAACAGAAGGGCACAATAGACGAGATAATTGACGATGCTGGTGGCGACGCCGACGCCGCCGTAACGCGCGCCTTCCTGCGCGATGCCTCGGCTCGACGGCGCAAAGGTCAGATGCCGGTTGATCTGCCAGGTGACGGTGAGCGCGAAGCCGATCGACAGCACGCGCGCCGCCAGCGGTCCGAGCGGCGTGACGGAAAGCAGCAGCCAGAGCGCGGCCGCATCGGCAACGAAGCCGATGCCGCCGGCAAGCACGAAGCGGGCAAGCCGGACCATCAGGCGGCTCGCGAGGCCTTGCCCGGCTCCCTCTTCGGGGAGGCCTCGCCGTTGAAGCCCGCGCGTCGCTCGGTGCGGCCGGCAGGGATGGAAAGATAGAAGATGCGCTTCTGTTCGGCCCGGCCGCGCGACACCGAATCGAGGATCAGCCCGGTGACCATCGCCAGCATGGACAAGAGGAGCAGGCCAACCGACAGCACCCAGGTCGGCATGCGCGGAACAAGTCCTGTCTCGGCGAACTCGATCAGCACCGGGATCATCAGCCCGATGCTGGCCGCCAGGAAGAACAGGGCAAACGTGCCGAAGAAACGCAGCGGCTGCGTCTCCTTCACCAACATGGCGAACATCCACAGGATCCTGGCGCCGTCTCTGAACGTCGACAGCTTCGACGATGAGCCTTCCGGGCGGCGGCCGTAGTCGAGCGCCATCTCGTTCACCGGCAGCTTGAGCTGCGAGGCATGGACCGACATCTCGGTCTCGATCTCGAAGCCGCCGGAAACCGCCGGGAAGCTCTTGACGAAGCGCCGCGAAAAGACCCGGTAGCCGGAAAAGATATCGGTGAAATCGGCGCCGAACAGGCCCTTGTAGAGCCGGTTGAAGATGCGGTTGCCGAAGGCGTGGCCGGAGCGGCCGGCGTCGTCGGTGACGCCCCGCCGGGTGCCCACCACCATGTCCGAGCGCTCGGTCAAGAGTGTGTTGATCAGCTCCGGCGCATCTTCCGGCGCGTAGGTGCCGTCGCCGTCCGCCATCACATAGATGTCGGCGTCGATGTCGGCGAACATGCGGCGCACGACATTGCCCTTGCCCTGGCGCGGTTCGCGCACGACGACCGCGCCGGCCGCGCGGGCCCTGAGCGCGGTCAGGTCCTTCGAATTGTTGTCGTAGACATAGATCGTCGCGGAGGACAGCGTCTCGCGGAAGCGCCGCACGACCTCACCGATCGTCAGCTCCTCATTGTAGCAGGGCAGGAGCACGGCGATCGCCGGCTCGTTGCGGACCTCGTGCGGCATGCCTGTCTCCGGTGCCCGGGCCCAGCCGACCAGCCGCGCCAATGCCGGTCCCAATGCCGGCGTCTCCGGGCCGCTTTACTATTTATTGAAGCTGTTAATGCCCGGTTTAAGCCTCCATCGCCAAAGACCCTGGACCGCCAGGCATGGCGCCAAGACCCTTTCGCAACTTCAGAAAATCGATTTTCCGATACCTTTCCTAAACGCTTTGCTGCCAGTCTGGTTACAAATTCCCCATCAGAACA
Organism: Mesorhizobium sp. M1A.F.Ca.IN.020.03.2.1; assembly: GCF_004023205.1. Classification (NCBI taxonomy): domain Bacteria; kingdom Pseudomonadati; phylum Pseudomonadota; class Alphaproteobacteria; order Hyphomicrobiales; family Phyllobacteriaceae; genus Mesorhizobium; species Mesorhizobium sp. M1A.F.Ca.IN.020.03.2.1. The sequence goes on from NZ_RZSV01000046.1 coordinate 7,341, forward strand.
GGGACATGATGCAAACGACGTTTGGCACCGGGCAGCCAGGCAGGGAAAACGCGGATCTGGCCTTCACCGATCCGCTGACCGGGCTTGGCAACCATCGTCGCTTTTACGACAAGGTCGATCGCCTGATCAGCGACCGCGCCGACGATCCCGCGCCCTTCACCGTTGGCATCCTCGATCTCGATGGCTTCAAGCCGATCAACGACCTGTTCGGCCACAAGGCCGGCGACGACATCCTGATCCAGGTGGCTATGCGCTTGCGTGCCTCGATGGATGGCTACTCCACCGTCTGTCGCATCGGCGCCGACGAGTTCGCCTTCCTCTACCCGATGGTGTTCAGCGAGGAGCAGGCCGCCGAAAAATCGCGCATGCTGATCGAGATCCTGTCGGCGCCCTATGATGTCGGCGAGCGCACCGCCAGATTGTCGGCTTCGGTCGGCTGCTCGCTGTTCTATTCCGGCGACGAGACCACAGAGATCCTGATCAACAAGGCCGAGACCGCGCTCTACCACGCCAAGCGCTCGGGCCGCGGCCGCGTCGTCGTCTACACACGCGAGATGGAGGAGGCCGCCAAGCGCGTCACCCGCATCGAGCAGGCGCTGCGCCGCGCCGTCTCGGCCGGCGAGGTCGAGCCGCATTTCCAGCCGATCGTCGACCTCACCAGTCGCCGCACCATCGGCTTCGAGACGCTGGCTCGCTGGACCGATCGCGATCTCGGCATGGTGCCGCCGAGCGTGTTCATTCCCATCGCCGAGGAGCGCGGCATCATCGGCCCGCTGTCGCAGCTGGTGCTGCGCAAGGCGACCGAGGCGGCTCGCAACTGGCCGAAGGACCTGTTTTTGTCCTTCAACCTGTCGCCCTCGCAGCTTGTCGATCAGAACACCGGCCTGCATATTCTGGCGATCCTCGACCGCACCGGCTTCGATCCGCGCCGGCTGGAGATCGAGATCACCGAAACCGGCCTGATGACCGACCCGGCTTCGGCCGAGAAGATCGTCGAGGATCTGCGCCGCGTCGGCATCCGCGTCTCGCTCGACGATTTCGGCACCGGCCAGTCGTCGCTCGGACGCCTGCGCGAATTCCATTTCGACAAGCTGAAGATCGATCGCGCCTTCGTTTCCTCGATCCTCGAAGACCGCCCCTCGGAACACATCATCCGTGCCATTCTCGCCATGTGCGAAGGACTCGGCATGGACGTTGTGGCCGAAGGCATCGAGGAGGAAGCGCAGGCCGACCGCCTCGTCCAGTTCGGCTGCGCGGGTGGCCAGGGGTATCTGTTCGGCAAGCCCGTCGATGCCGACGCCACGCTTGGCTATCTGCGCGATTCCTATCGCGGCGCGCTGCGCGCCAAGGCGATCTGATCGACCAACCTGCGATCCAAGCCGACCCGTCTGCGCCTCACGGAAGCGCGGCTGCTATTTTGTCAGACATATTGCCGCCGAAATCGCCTTTTCACCCTTGCTCCCGGGGCCGGCATGGCTAGGATGCGCGCCGGCCAAAGGGAGACAGAAATCATGATGCCATCGGCGCGTTTCGCCGACCTCGACGGCGCCTCGGTGTTGATCACCGGCGGCGGTTCCGGCATCGGCGCGGCGCTGACCGAGGGCTTCATGCGGCAAGGCGCCAAGGTCGCCTTCATCGACATCGCCGACAAGCCCAGCACGGCGCTGGCCGACCGTCTGGAAAGGGAGCTTGGCCGGCGTCCGCTCTATCTCAAGACCGATCTGCGCGACGTCGAGGCGCTGCGCGCCGCGGCAGCGAAGGCGGCGAAAGCGCATGGCGATGTCACGGCGCTGGTCAACAACGCCGCGCTCGACGATCGCCATGAGGTGAAGGATGTCACGGTCGAGTTCTGGGACAACAACCTGGCCATCAACCTGCGGCCGCATTTCTTCACCGCCCAGGCGGTGGCGCCGGGCATGAAGCGCGCCGGCCGCGGCTCGATCATCAATTTCAGCTCCACGTCCTACCTCATCAACCATCCCGACCTGCCGGCTTATACCGCCGCCAAGGCCGGTATCCTCGGCCTCACCAAAGGTCTTGCCGGCAAGCTCGGCGCCGACGGCATCCGCGTCAACGCGGTTGCGCCCGGCTGGGTGATCACCGAACGCCAGCGCGAGCTTTGGGTCACCGAGCAGGCGCTTGCCGCCCATGTCGCCAAGCAATGCATCAAGCAGCCCATGCAGCCCGACGACATTGTCGGTACGGTGCTGTTCCTGGCGTCGGACGCCTCGCGCATGCTGACCGCGCAAATGCTGATCGTCGACGGAGGCGTGCTGTGAGCGGCGCGCCTGCGGTCGCCGCCCTCGACTGGGGCACGACCAGGCTCAGGGCCTGGCTGCTTGACGGCGCGGGTCAGTTGCTCGCCGAGCGGCGCGGCGACGACGGCCTGATCACGGCGCGCGAAAAAGGTTTTGCGACGGTGCTGGAGGGCCATCTCGCCGCCATGGGCGCGCCGGAGTCCCTGCCCGTCATCATCTGCGGCATGGCGGGTTCCCGCCAGGGCTGGATCGAGGCGCCATACGTCACCGTGCCTGCGCCGATCGGCGCCATCTTGGCAGGCGCCGCCCGCATCGAAGGCGAGCGCCGCGACATTCGTATCGTGCCCGGCCTCGCCCAGCGCCTCGCCGACGCCCCGGATGTCATGCGCGGCGAGGAGACGCAGCTTGCCGGCGCGAATTTGCCGGCAAAGGGCCGCCACCTCGTCTGCATGCCGGGCACCCATTCCAAATGGGTCGTGGTCGAGGACGGCGCGGTCGCCGGCTTCGGCACCTGGCCGACCGGCGAGTTGTTTTCGGTATTGGCCGCGCATTCGATCCTGAAACATTCGCTGGGCGAGCATCCGGCACCGGTCACGGCGGATGGTCCGTTCTTCCGTCAGTGGTGCGAGCGCGCGCTGGGCGAAGGCGGCGATGTCACGTCAAAGCTGTTTGCGATCCGCGCCGCCGGGCTGCTGCAAGATTTGAAATCCGACGAGGCGGCGGCGTGCCTGTCCGGGCTGTTGATCGGCGGCGAGATCGCTTCGGCGAAGCGGCGCTACGGCATCAGTGAAGCGCCCGTCGTGCTGATCGCTTCCGGCGCGCTGGCTTCGCTCTATGGCGCCGCTCTTGGCTTCGCCGGTCTTGCTTTTCGGCTCGTCGATGCGGATGAAGCGGTGCGCGCCGGCCTTGTCGAAGCCGCGCGCGAGAACCGCATGATCGGAGGCGACGCGTGACGCAGACAGCACCCTTTCCGAAATTGAAACGCGGGCTGGTCGCCATCCTGCGTGGCCTCAAGCCGACCGAGGCGATCTCAATAGGCCAGGCGGTCTTCGACGCTGGCATCGAGGCGATCGAGGTGCCGCTCAATTCGCCGGAACCGTTTTCGTCGATCACCAGGATCGCGGAAGTCCTCCCCGAAACCGCACTGGTCGGCGCCGGCACGGTGCTGACGGCGGCCGATGTCGATGCCTTGCACAAGGCCGGCGGCCGGCTGCTGGTCAGCCCCAACATCGATGCCGATGTCATGGGCCGCGCCATGCAGTATGGCATGGTGACGATGCCGGGCGTGTTCACGCCCACCGAGGCCTTCCAGGCGATCAGGCTCGGTGCTTCGGCGCTTAAATTCTTCCCGGCAAGCGTGCTCGGCGCCGGCGGCATTTCGGCGATCCGCGCCGTGCTGCCGGCAACGGCGCTGATCGGCGCCGTCGGCGGCGTTTCGGACAAGGATTTTGCCGGCTACAAAGCGGTCGGCGTCAGCGTCTTCGGCCTGGGGTCGAGCCTTTATAAGCCGGGCGCCAGCGTCGATGAAGTGGCTGAGCGCGCCCGCGCCGCGGTCGCGGCCTGGGACGAAGCCTTCGGAGGGATTTGATGGACAGCGTTTCGGTCTTCAGCGATCACATTTGCCAGTTGGGGGAGGGACCGAGCTACGATCCCGGCACCGACACGCTGTTCTGGTTCGACATCGTCAATGGCAAGCTTCTGGAAAAGCCGCTCGCCGGCGCGCTGAAAATCCATGATCTCGGCGTGATGGCCAGCGCCATTGCCGTCATCGACGATGCCCGCCAGCTGATCGCCACCGAGATCGGCCTGCAGGTCCGCGATGTTGCGACCGGCAGGCTGACGCTGCACACGCCGATCGAAGCCGACAATCCGCTGACCCGCTCCAACGATTCCCGCGTCCATCCCTGCGGCGCGTTGTGGACCGGCACGATGGGCAAGGACGAGGGCAAGGGCGCCGGCGCGATCTACTGGTTCTTCAAGGGCGAGCTTCGCCGACTGTTCTCCGACATTACCGTGTCCAACTCGATCTGCTTTTCCGACGACGGGACGATCGCCTATTACACCGACACCGCGACCGGGCTTCTGATGCGCGTCGCTTGCGATCCGGCGACCGGCCTGCCGACGGGCGAGCCGAACATCTTCGTCGATCATCGTTCGCAAAAAGGCTATGTCGACGGCTCGGTCGTCGACCGCGACGGCGTGCTGTGGAACGCCGTCTGGGGCGGCAAGGCGGTGAAGGCGTATTCGCCGGACGGCATGCTGCTGCGCGAAATCCCGATGCCGGTAACGCAGCCTTCCTGCCCCGCCTTTGTCGGGCCGAACGCCGACCGCCTGGCGGTGACATCGGCCTGGAAAGGCAAGGACGACAAGCAGCGCAAGCTCGATCCTCAGGCCGGCATGACCTTCCTGCTCGACATTCCGGTCCGGGGCCGCTTCGAGCCGCGCGTGCTGATCGCCTGAGCGGCTTGCGCATTATCGCTCGCTCAGGTCGGTTTCCTGAAAGCCGATTGCAACCGCCATGCGATGGTAGCACCTGACTCTTCTGGGAGCTTCCATGCCGCGCAACGGCCCGACGCTGATCCTTGTCCACGAGCCGGAGAAGGCTTGCTTCGACCGGCTGGTCGCCGACGGCTACCCGACGGAACGCGCAACCGAGATCTCGTCCTATCTGGCGCAGTCGACCGATCTCGCGCCCGAATTCGGCCAGCTCGCCGCCGCTTGCGAAACGCGCGGCCTAACCTTCATGGCCGTCGAGCTGGACGACGCCGCGACCGTCTTGGCGAACGCCGATCCCGTCAAAACCCTGGTCTGGACGCTGACCGACGGCATCGCCTATTTCCGCGGCGGCGCTTCGCCTGCGCTGGCAAGGCTGAATGGATTGAAGACGATCGGCGCCGACGATTCGCTGTTCGCGCTCTGCCAGGACAAGTTCCGCTCCGGCGCCGTGCTCGGCGCGCTTGGCCTGCCGGTGCCGCCGGCCGGGCTGGCCCGAAATGGGAAATGGCTGGTCGAGCCGTCGGCCTCGTCCGCCGGCTGGTTCGTCAAACCAAACCGGCTCGGCGCCAAGATCGGCATCTGGCCGGATTCGCGCTGTCGCGATCTTGGTCATGCGCTGGAGCTCAGCCGGCGGGTCTTTGACCATTATCGCGACGATGTCGTCGTCCAGCCTTATGTCGCCGGCCGTAATGTGCGGGCAAGCTTCCTCGGTCTGAAGCCGGATACCGGCGTCGAGGCGCTCGGCATCGCCTTCGTCGAGTCCGGCGGCGACTTCCAGACCATGGCCGACTCCATGGCGCTCTACGGCGATAGCGGCCAAGCCGCCAGGGACGCAGGCACCTATGCCGAGCCGGAGCTCGAGCAGGCCGCCGCCAGCCAGCCGGCGGCCGATCGCGCGATCCGCGCCATCGCGCAGGAGCTGATCGCCGGGCTTGGCCTGAAGGACGTCTTCTCGGTCGATTTCAGGGTCGAGGCCGACGACACCGTCCATCTCATCGAGTTCGAAGTCTGTCCCGGCCTGCCCTGCTTCGATTTCCGCGACTATTGCCGCAGGCAATGGAGCATGAGCCTGGCGGATGCGATGGCGGAGACGGCGACCAGCCGGCTGAAGGCATAAGCTTAGGGATTGGACCGGCCTGCGGCTGCGGAGCGGCTTTGAGACGCCGGCGAAGGATCGCTGCAAATCTCTATTCTGCGCCACCGCCTTCCTTGATCATGTCAAGGCAGAACGATTCAGACGATCAAACGCCCTCGACCAGCACGATCTCGCCGTCGGCCACTTTCTGGCGAATGGCGACGGCGCGCTGATATTCCGGCGAATGGTAGCAGTCATGTGCGGCGGCAAGCGAAGCGAACTCGATGATCACATTGCGCGCGCGGCCGGGCCCCTCGGCCTTCTCATGCTCGCCGCCGCGCGCCAGGAATTTCGCGCCGAAGCGCTCGAAAGCCGGTTTGGCGGCGGCGACATAGTCCTTGTAGCCTTCCGGGTCGCGCACATCGACGCGGGCAACCCAATATCCCTTTGGCATCATTTTCTCCTGTTTCGGTTCGCAAACCGGATCGGCCCTATGCCGAGCACATTTCGGCCAAGATAGCCTCGGCCGCCGCCCGCCGATCCGGCGCCTTGACGATCGGCCGGCCGACGACAAGGTGGCTGGAGCCGTTGCGGATCGCCTGCGCCGGCGTCACCACACGCTTCTGGTCGCCATGGTCGCTGCCGCTCGGCCGTATACCCGGCGTGACCACGGCCATGTCGGGACCGACGATCCGGCGCACGGCTTCGGCCTCCTCGGCCGAGCAGACGATGCCGCCCATGCCGGCATGCAGCGCCTGTTCGGCGCGCCTCAGCACCAGCGTGTGCGGATCGTGTTCATAGCCGGCATCGATCATGTCCTGCTCGTCCATCGAGGTCAGCACGGTCACCGCGAGCAGGCAGAGATCGCTGCCCTTGGCTGCTTCCACCGCCGCCTGCATAGCCTTGGGATAGGCATGCAGTGTCAGCATCGAGACCCCCATCCTGACGATATTCTCGACCCCCTTGGCCACCGTGTTGTCGATGTCGAGCAGCTTCATGTCGAGGAAGACCTTGGTGCCGCCGCTGGCGAGCTCGCGCGCGAAATCGAGCCCGCCGGCGAAGGCGAGCTGATAGCCGATCTTGTAGAAAGAGACGCTGCCTTCGAGCGCGCGCACCGTCTTTTCGGCTTCCTTCAGCGTCGGCACGTCGAGGCCGACGATCAGCCTGTCGCGCATGGTCTCGACCGGATGCATCAGACCTCGATCCTCACGGACAGCATGCGCGAGGTTTCGATCAGTGTACGGCATAGGCGCTCCATCGATTGGTGCAGTCTGGCGTCGCGGAATTGTCCGTCCTCGGCGAAGGCTTCATCGGCGCCGGAAACCGAGCATTCCGGCGTGATCACTTCCATCTGGCAGCGCACCAGCACCGCGCGCAGGTGGTTGATGCAGCGTATGCCGGCAAACTTGCCCTCGGAGGAGGAGCAGAGCGCGACGGGCTTGCCGTAAAGCGGCCTGAACGAGCGGCTGCCGTCGCGCCGGAGCCGGCTCACCCAGTCGATCGAATTCTTCAAGAGCGGCGGGATCGAGCCGTTATATTCAGGCGTCGCGATCAGCAGCCCGTCATGGGCGGAAATCTGATGCCCGAGCTTCACGGCATTCTCGGGAATGCCTTTGTCCTTCTCAAGATCCTCGTCCATGATCGGCAGCGGATAGTCGCCGAGCGAGATGCGGGTCACCTCCGCACCCTGCATGGCGAGTTCCTTTTGCGCCACATCGGCCGTCCGGCCGCTGAAAGCGCCGGTGCGGATCGAGCCTGCAAAGACGAGGATTCTTGCGATTACTGCCATCGGCCACCTGTCGAGAGACGTATAGGTCGAAGAGCGATCAATCCCCAAGCGCTTTCGATGGCCAAGCGCTTTCGGTCAACATGCCTCGCGCCGGTAGATCCACAGCTGCGTCGGCGGAATGTTGCGGATGATGAAATCGAAATGCTTGACCGTGTAGTCGCCGCGGCCGGGCGGAATCGGCGAGAGCGGGCCGTAGGTCAGCTGCACGATCGGCCGGCCGACGGGAATGCGGTCGAGCAGGCTTTCGATGTAGGCGATGCGCTGGGCGACCGGGAAATTGAGCAGCGGCACGCCGGAGACGACCGAATCGAACACCAAGTCGCGCTTGTCGCCGAGTGTTGCGTCGAGGTTGAAGGCGTCGCCCTCGATGACATTGACGCGCGGATAGAGCCGGCGCAGATGGCGCACGAAGTCGGTCGCGTATTCGATCGCGTAGAGGTTCTCCGGCTTCACGCCCTGGGCGAGAATGGCACGCGTGATGACGCCGGTGCCGGGGCCGACCTCCAGCACCGGCAGGCCCGATTTCGGGTTGACGATCGAGGCCATCTTGCGGGCGGTCACGGAACTGGTGGGAACGATCGAGCCGACAGCTTTCGGCTTGTCTATCCAGCCTTTGAAGAACTTCAGCTCGTCGTCGAATTTTTCCGCCAGCGCTTTGCGCAACCCGGGACCACGTGCCATGCGAGCTCTCCTCAACGCTCCCCGACCCGCTACTTAGCAGCTAGGTGGAACAAGGCAAGGCAAGATCTGGCATAAGATGTTGATGACGTTGAGGCAGCGCGTCAACCCCTGCCGCATCCCACTCAGGGTTCGCCGAAGGATTCGAAAAAGTCCTTCATGCGGGCGAAGAAGCCGCTCGACTGGGGCGAATTGTCCTTCGAGGAGAGCTGCTCGAACTCTTCCAGGAGCTCGCGCTGGCGCCGCGACAGGTTCTGCGGCGTCTCGACCGCGGTCTGGATGTAGAGATCGCCGACATTGGGCTGCCGCAGCACCGGCATGCCCTTGCCCTTCAGCCGGAACTGGCGGCCGTTCTGGGTGCCTTCCGGCACTTTCACCTTGGTCTGCGTGCCGTCAAGCGTGGTGACCTCGAACGAGCCGCCGAGGGCGGCGGTCGTCATCGAGATCGGCACCTTGCAGTAGAGGTCGGCGCCGTCGCGCTGGAAGAATTCGTGCGGCTTGACGGCAAGGAAGATGTAGAGGTCGCCCGATGGGCCGCCGCGCAGGCCGGCCTCGCCCTCATTGGCAAGCCGGATGCGAGTTCCGTCCTCGATGCCGGCCGGGATGTTGACCGACAGCGAACGCTCCTCGGTGACGCGGCCCTGGCCGGCGCATTTCGGGCAGGGGTCTTTGATCGTCTGGCCGCGCCCCTGGCATTGCGGGCAGGTGCGCTCGATCGAGAAGAAGCCTTGCGTTGCCCGCACCTTGCCATGGCCGTGGCACATCGCGCAGGTGACCGGCTGCGTGCCGGGCTTGGCGCCGCTGCCGGAGCATTCCGAACAGGAAATCGATGCCGGCACGCGGATCTGCGCCGTCTTGCCCAAAAACGCCTCTTCCAGCGAGATTTCCATGTTGTAGCGCAGGTCGGCCCCGCGCTCGCGGCCGCCCGACGAGCGGCGCTGGCGGCCACCCATCATGTCGCCGAAAATGTCTTCGAAGATGTCGGCGAAGCCGCCGGCGCCGAAGCCGTGCGCTGCGCCGTTCATGCCGCCCTGCTCGAAGGCGGCGTGGCCGAAACGGTCATAGGCCGCGCGCTTCTGCGGGTCCTTCAGCGTCTCGTAGGCTTCGTTGATTTCCTTGAACTTGTGCTCGCAGGCATGGTCGCCGGGGTTGCGGTCGGGATGGAACTGCATGGCGAGTTTGCGGAAAGCGCTCTTCAGCTCCTTGTCGTCGGCGCCTTTTTGCACGCCCAGCGTTTCGTAGAAATCAGCTTTCATTTTTTCCCGCTGTCCGGATGCTCAATGTCTTCAAGCATTGTCGCGTCGTCGCCGGCACGTTGTTCGATTTAGGAGCGATGTTGCCCGGATGCCAGAGCCGAGCCGTGCTCACCGGTGTTTTTCCGTCAATTTTTGGGCCAGGTCCGCACTTTTTCGGTGAAGGTTGCAAAAAAGCCCGGCCTTGCGCCGGGCTTTTCGCATTATGTGGCCGTCAGCCGGCTCAGGCCGACTTCTTCTTGTCGTCGTCTTCGTCGATTTCCTCGAAGTCGGCGTCGACCACGTCCGAATCCTTGGCGGCGTCCGCCTTGGCGTCGGCTTCGGCCGCTTCCTTCTGCGAGGCCTCGTACATGGCCTGGCCAAGCTTCATCGAAGCTTCGGCGAGCGACTGCGACTTGGCCTCGATATCGGCCACGTCATCGCCTTCAGCTGCGGACTTCAGCGCCGCAATCGCGTCGGCGATCGCGGTGCGGTCGGCCTCCGAGACCTTGTCGCCATAGTCCTTCAGCGACTTCTCGGACGAATGCACCAGCGATTCGGCCTGGTTGCGGGCCTCGACGAGGGCGCGGCGCTTCTTGTCGGCCTCGGCATTTGCCTCGGCGTCCTTCACCATCTTCTCGATGTCGGCATCGGACAGACCACCCGAAGCCTGGATGCGGATCTGGTGCTCCTTGCCGGTGCCCTTGTCCTTGGCCGAGACGTTGACGATGCCGTTGGCGTCGATGTCGAAGGTGACCTCGATCTGCGGCACGCCGCGCGGAGCCGGCGGAATGCCGACCAGATCGAACTGGCCGAGCAGCTTGTTGTCGGCCGCCATCTCGCGCTCGCCCTGGAAGACGCGGATGGTCACCGCCGACTGCGAATCCTCGGCCGTCGAGAACACCTGGCTCTTCTTAGTCGGGATCGTGGTGTTGCGTTCGATCAGCCTGGTGAAAACGCCGCCCAGCGTCTCGATGCCGAGCGACAGCGGCGTCACGTCGAGCAACAGCACGTCCTTCACGTCGCCCTGCAGCACGCCGGCCTGGATGGCGGCGCCGAGCGCGACCACCTCATCCGGGTTGACGCCCTTGTGCGGCTCCTTGCCGAAGAACTGCTTCACGATCTCCTGGATCTTGGGCATGCGGGTCATGCCGCCGACCAGCACCACTTCGTCGATCTCGCCCGCCTTCAGGCCGGCATCCTTGAGCGCCGCCTTGCAGGGGTCGATGGTGCGCTGCACGAGGTCCTCGACCAGGCTCTCGAACTTCGCCCGGGTGAGCTTCATCGTCAGGTGCTTCGGCCCGCTGGCGTCGGCAGTGATGAAGGGCAGGTTGATCTCGGTCTGCGTCGTCGACGACAGCTCGATCTTGGCCTTCTCGGCCGCTTCCTTCAGGCGCTGCAGGGCGAGCTTGTCGGCCTTGAGGTCGATGCCTTGCTCCTTCTTGAACTCGGCCGCCAGGTACTCGACCAGGCGCATGTCGAAGTCCTCGCCGCCGAGGAAGGTGTCGCCGTTGGTCGACTTCACCTCGAAGACGCCGTCGCCGATCTCGAGCACCGAAATGTCGAACGTGCCGCCGCCAAGGTCATAGACGGCAATGGTCTTGCCGTCCTTCTTCTCCAGACCATAGGCAAGTGCGGCAGCCGTCGGCTCGTTGATGATGCGCAGCACTTCGAGGCCGGCGATCTTGCCGGCGTCCTTGGTCGCCTGGCGCTGGGCATCGTTGAAATAGGCCGGAACGGTGATGACCGCTTTCTCGACCTTCTCGCCGAGGTAGGCTTCAGCCGTTTCCTTCATCTTCTGCAGGATCATGGCCGAGATCTGGCTGGGCGAAAGCTTCTTGCCGCCGGCCTCGACCCAGGCATCGCCATTGTCGCCCTTGACGATCTTATAGGGGACAAGCTTCTTGTCCTTCTCCGTCACCGGATCGTCATAGCGGCGGCCGATCAGGCGCTTGACCGCGAAGATGGTGTTTTCAGGATTGGTGACCGCCTGGCGCTTGGCCGGCTGGCCGACGAGGCGTTCGCCATCGCTGTTGATGGCGACGATGGAAGGGGTCGTGCGCGCGCCTTCCGCATTCTCGATAACCTTGGGCTCCTTGCCGTCCATGATGGCGATGCAGGAGTTGGTGGTTCCGAGGTCGATACCGATTACTTTTGCCATTGTTCTAGTCTCTCCTCTAAGCAGGCTCTCAGGACCCTGAATAAGGCGTTCCGACGAAAGCCCCTGTTCACAAGAAATTCCGCCACGGTCCCCGGGTTTTCAAGGCCGGGCGGTTGGCGCGTATATAAGAACAGGCGGCACGAGGCGCAAGCATCCTGCGCAACGCATCCACCAAGCCGATCCCCTGCCGGGAACGGTGCTAAATCGCCAATTTTGCGGCCGATTTGCCGCCCGATACGCCCGGACCGAGGTAAATCCGGCGCGGGCAAAAACGTCGCAGTCGCTATGATCCGGGCGTGAATGCCTGCGAACGGAGTTCCGTGGAGCTTCAGAAAGATGTGTTTTCCGCGATCGCTTGCGCCCCCCGGTCGACAGGCGGCCAGCGGTCAGGCGGCTTGCGACATCGATCTGCGCACGTCCGCGAGGATCTCGAAGGAGCGCACCCGCGCGGTGTGGTCGAACCGTCACCATCAATTCGTCGGCGCCGGTGCGGCGCACGAAGGCGTCGATGCCCTGGCGGACCGTCTCCGGCGCGCCGACGACGGCACAGGACAGCGCCTGGGCCAGCATGGATCTGGCGACGGGATCAAGGTCGCGGTCGTAGTTTTCGACCGGCGGCGGCAGCTGGCCGGGCCGGCCGCTGCGCAGGTTGACGAAGGCCTGCTGCAGCGAGGTGAACAAAAGCTTCGCCTCGGCATCGGTGGGTGCCGCAAAGACATTGAGGCCGAGCATCACATAAGGCTTGTCGAGCTGCGCCGACGGCTGGAAGCGAGTGCGATAGACCTCCAGCGCGTGGTCGAGTTCGGCCGGCGCGAAATGCGAGGCGAAAGCATAGGGCAGCCCAAGCAGCGCCGCGAGCTGCGCGCCATAGAGGCTGGAGCCAAGGATCCAGACCGGCACGTCCTGGCCTTCGCCCGGCACCGCGCGGATGCGCTGACCTTCCTCGGCCGGCTGGAAATAGCCCATCAGCTCGACCACGTCCTGGGGGAAGTTGTCGCTGGCCTCCAGGTTGCGGCGAAGCGCCCGCGCCGTCATCATATCGGTGCCTGGCGCGCGACCGAGGCCGAGATCGATGCGGCCGGGGAAAAGTGCTGCCAGCGTGCCGAACTGCTCGGCAATCATCAGCGGCGCATGGTTGGGCAGCATGATGCCGCCGGCGCCGACGCGGATAGTCTTGGTGCCGCCGGCGATATGGGCGATGACAACCGACGTCGCGGCACTGGCAATGCCCGGCATGTTGTGGTGCTCGGCGAGCCAGTAGCGCTTGTAGCCAAGCCGCTCGGCATGGCAGGCAAGGTCGAGCGAATTGGCCAGCGACCGCGAGGCATCGCTGCCTTGCGTGATCGGCGACAGGTCGAGAACCGAAAGGGCCGTCATTGGTCAGGTCTCCACGATTTGCTTCTGCCGCAACCGGGCCTCGAATTCGGCGCGGTCGGGAATGACGATGGCGAACTGGCCTTCCAGCACGTCGGCGAGTTCGGTCGCCGAGGCGATTTCCCGCTGCTCGCTGCGGCCGCCGAGATGGTGGATAGACAGGCGGTTGTTGCGCAGCGCGAGACCGAAGTCATTCATGCAGGCGGGTCCGGTTAGACCGGACCGATATAGGCACTCGCCATGGGCGCCGCAAACAGCCGGCCGGACATGCAGATTGGGCCAGGCCTCACGCGCCGGATTTGTGGTTGTTATCGCCGGCCTCGTCGTCGATCGCCATGGTCTGCTGCGCGGCGAGGAAATTGCCGACATGGCTGAGGCCATCGAAATGGTCGCAGAACACCTTGATGACCACCAGCAGCGGCACCGCCATCAGCGCGCCGACGAAACCCCAGAGCCATGACCAGAAGGCGATGGCGATGAAGATCGCCACCGCGTTTATCTCGAGCCGCCGGCCGACCACCGTCGGGGTCACGAACTGGCCCTCGACGATGTCGCACAACAAAACGAAGGCGGGTGCCAGCAGGGCGTAGGGGATCGTATCGAAGCTGATCAGCGCGATGATCGTGACCAGCAGCAAGGTGATCAGCCCGCCGACATAGGGCAGGAAGTTGAGCAGCGCCGCGGCCGCGCCCCAGACCTGCGGGTTCGGCATCCCAAGTCCCCAAAGGCCAAGTCCGATCACCGTGCCGAGGCCGGCGTTGATGGCCGCCACGGTAAGCAGGTAATGGGAAATCTCGTGCTCGACGTCGTAGACGATGCGCAGCGCGCGCTTCTTGTCGCTGAGGTGGGCGAAGGACTGGACGATCTTCTCGTAGAACAAGGTGCCGGAGGCGAGCAGGAACAGCGACAGCACGAAGACGAGGGTGATGCTCGTGCCGGCTCCCAGAATGTTGCTGGCCGCCGTCGACAGGATGCCGGACGGCGCCAGCGCGACCTTCTGCACACCCGGTTCCTGCGATGTCTCGGTCAGGGCCTGCAGTTGACGCGAGAGATCCATGACCCTCTCGAGCGGACGCTTGAAAGGCGCCAGCCGCTCGGTGAGTTGCTCGCCGATCGAGTAGCTGTTGTTGATGAGGTCGATGACCGGGCCGCTGAGCAGGTAACCGGCGCTGGCGAAGACGAAGAGGGACAGCAACACCAGCAGTGTCGCGGAGGCCACCTCGGGGATGCCGCGCTTGCGCAGGAAGCGCACGATCGGGGTCAGCGTCAGCGCCAGCAGGAAGGCGAGGATCACCGGCATGAAGAAGGCGCGGGCGAAATAAAGCGCGGCGATCGTTATCAGCACGAAGATGCCGATCAGCAGCAATCGAATCAGGCGCAATTCGGCGCGGGCGCTGGCGCGCTCGTCCGGGCTTTCGGCAACGTTCGAACCCGAAGCGCTCGTTTCGACCTTCATCCGTTCCCTCGCGATCGCCGAGGAAAACGTACGCGCCGCCGCCAAGGTTCCTTAGCCGGCGGTGAGGGCGCATCTTGCTGGGCAGGCGTGCTCAGGCGACGGGCGCCGGCGCGGCCTTCACCGTTTCCTTGCGCACGACCGGCGCCACCTTGGTGCCGTAGAGCTCGATCGCCTTCATGACCTTGGCATGCGGCATGGTGCCGATCGCCATCTGCAACAGGAAGCGGTCGTTGCCGAAGATCTTGTGCTGGGCGACGATCTTTTCCGCCACCTGTTCGGGATCGCCGACGAACAGCGCGCCGTTCGGCCCGCGCGCCTGATCGAAATGCGCCCGCGAGGTCGGCCCCCAGCCGCGCTCACGGCCGATGCGGTTCATCACCTCGGCTTGCGGTGCGTAGAAATCGTCGGCCGCCTTCTCGGTCGTCTCGCCGACGAAGCCATGCACGTTCAAGCTGGTCGCGAGCGAGGCGGGATCGTTGCCGGCGCGCCTTGCCGCCTCGCGATAGATCTCGAACAGCGGCGCGAAGCGGGCCGGCTCGCCGCCGATGATGGCAAGCGCCAGCGGCAGGCCGAGCACGCCGGCGCGGGCGGCGGACTGCGGCGTCCCGCCAATAGCGATCCAGATCGGCAGCTTGTCCCGGAAAGGTCGGGGATAGACGCCGCGGCCGTTGATCGGCGCGCGCAGCTTGCCCTGCCACGTCACCTTCACCTGGTCGCGGATGGCAAGTAGGAGATCGAGCTTCTCGGCGAAGAGCTCGTCATAGTCCTCGAGATTGTAACCGAACAGCGGAAACGATTCGATGAAGGAGCCGCGCCCGGCCATGATCTCGGCGCGGCCCCCGGACAGAAGGTCGAGCGTCGCGAACTGCTGGAAGACCCGCACCGGATCGTCGGAAGAAAGCACCGTGACCGCGCTGGTGAGCTTGATCCGCTTCGTCCGCTCCGCGGCCGCGGCCAGCGCCACGACCGGCGCCGAGGCTGCATAGTCGGGGCGATGGTGTTCGCCGAGGCCGAACACGTCGAGACCGACCTGGTCGGCCAGCTCGACCTCCTCGATCAGGTTGCGCAGCCGTTCGTGCGGGCCGATGGCGCCGGGGCCCGGCTCCGGGCTGACATCCGCGAAAGTGTAGAGGCCAAGTTCCATTTTCATGCATCCTGATGCGCCGCTTGGGCGTTGATTGTTGGCGCTAGAGGTAGCGACCGGCCCCCAGAGCCGCCAGAGGCGCGATTTGTGAACAGTGCATCGCGCCGCGACGACGTATCCCGACGGCAACAGCCCAGATTTTCATGGCTGGCATACCGTTTTGGCGCTTGAACTCACCGCTTTCGCGCGTATGTAAGCGTCGCGAATTGACTTCAGGGAAGTGGACTTGGCTATTTACAGGGAAAAAGACATATTCGAGCGGCGCAACGCCGCGAACGAGGCAAAGAAGGCGCTCCTGGAGCGCTTCAAGTCAAAGCCGGCGGCGGACGATCCAGCGGTTCTGGCGCGTCAGGCGGAACGCAAGGCGATCCTCGAGGCCCGTGCTATCCGCGAGGCCGAAAAGGCCCGGTTGAAGCAGGAAAAGCTGGCGCGCGAAGCGGCCGAGAAGGCTGAACGCGAGGCAGCGGCCGAAGCGGCCCGTATTGCTGCCGAAGAGGCGGCGGCTGCCGAGGCCAAGATCCGCGAAGCCGAGGAAACCGAACGCATCGCCCGCCTGCTCGCCGAGGAGGCCGAACGCAAGGCCAAGCGCGATGCGCGCTACGCCGCCCGCAAGGCGCGCGTCGGTCGCACGCCTCCTGGCTTCTCGGCCCGCTAGGTTCGAGTTCGTTCGAAAAATGAATCAGGGTCGCCAGGAGCGGCCCTGAACGCGTTCGTGCTGCATCAGCCGACGAGCTTCAGCCCGACGATGCCGCAGACGATCAGGCCGATGCAGGCAAGCCGCACTGCGGTCGCCGGCTCGCCGAGCAGCCAGATGCCGAGCAAGGCCGTGCCGACAGTGCCGATGCCGGTCCATACCGCATAGGCCGTGCCGACGGGCAATGTCTTCAACGCAAGCCCGAGCAGGCCAAGGCTGACGATCATCGAGACGATCGTGAGCACGGTTGGCAGCGGCTTCGAGAAACCATCGGTATATTTGAGGCCGATCGCCCAGCCGATCTCGAACAGGCCGGCGAAGAAAAGGAAGATCCAGGACATCGCGAACGCTCCATCGATCGAGCATCGAATGCTCGACGTTTGACGTGGCGGGTCGTCCCGGCCGGGTTTCGGGGAAGCGAGGTCGTCCTCGCGGTACCGATATAGTGAGTTCTGTACCCCAATCAACAAAACACCGGCAGCATTCGGCATGCCGCCGGTTCAAATCCGCATCGAGACGGATCGGCCGCGCTGACGGCCTACTTCTCCTTGATGCGCATCGCCTTGACCGGCGGCGCCTTCGGAGCCGGGGCCGCGGCCGGTTTCTTGGCGTCCTTTTTCGGCTTGCGGGGTTCCTTGCCCGCCTTCATCGCACCTTTCGCCATGATTCGCTCCTCCGATTTGTGGGCGACACAAGTGAAACAAGAGAAGCGCCCGACCGCAAGAGGCCGCTTGCAGCTTCGAAAGCCGGCTTGCGCTATGTCAACCGTTTTCCCTTCATCCCGCGACCTCGGGATCGATCAGGCAACAGAAATGCATAGGGGCATCTGAACCTCGGAGCGGCTGGCGCATTGTCGGTGGAGCTTTGGGCGGCGGCCGCTGAGCTCCCACTTGGAAGAGGATCGGAAGCGCATGGCAGGGCATAGCGGCTCGAAAAGGGTGATCTACGCCGCGCTCGCCGGCAATGTTGCGATCGCCATGACCAAATTCGCCGCAGCATTCTTCACAGGCTCTTCAGCCATGCTGTCGGAGGGCGTGCATTCGCTGGTCGACACCGGCAATGGCGCGCTTCTGCTTTACGGCATGCGCCGCGCCGCGCGCCCGCCCGACCGCACGCATCCGCTCGGCCATGGGCGCGAACTCTATTTCTGGAGCTTTATCGTCGCGCTTCTGGTTTTCGCGCTGGGCGCGGGCGTTTCCTTCTATGAGGGCGTGATACACATCATCGCGCCGGAACCGGTCGTCAACGCCAAGGTCAACTACATCGTGCTTGGTCTTTCTTTTCTGTTCGAAGGCAGTTCCTGGCTGGTGGCGCTGAAGGAGTTCCGCCAGCAAAAGGGCAAGCAGGGCTGGTTTCAGGCGGTGCGCCGCAGCAAGGACCCCAGCGTCTACACCGT
The DNA here is from genome assembly GCF_004023205.1 of Mesorhizobium sp. M1A.F.Ca.IN.020.03.2.1. NCBI lineage: Bacteria > Pseudomonadati > Pseudomonadota > Alphaproteobacteria > Hyphomicrobiales > Phyllobacteriaceae > Mesorhizobium > Mesorhizobium sp. M1A.F.Ca.IN.020.03.2.1. The sequence goes on from NZ_RZSV01000046.1 coordinate 25,094, forward strand.
GCTGTTCGAGGACAGCGCGGCGCTGCTCGGCCTCGTCGTCGCCTTCGCGGGCATCCTTACGTCTGAACTTCTGGCGATCCCCGAGCTCGACGGCGCCGGCTCGATCGGCATCGCCGTCATCCTGGGCGCCACCGCCATCTTCTTGGCGCGCGAGAGCAAGGGTCTGCTCATCGGTGAGCCCGCTTCGCCCGAGGTGCAGCGCAAGGTTCTGGCGATCGCTCAGGAAGAGCCGGCCGTGCAGCGGGCGAACGGCATACTGAGCGTCCATATCGGCCCGGAGGAGATCGTCGCAGGCCTAAGCATCGAATTCGAAGATCATCTCACGGCGCCTGAGATCGAAGCCTGCGTTGAACGCCTGGAGGCGCGACTGAAAAGCGACATGCCCGAAATCACCAGGCTGTTCGTCAAGCCGCAGGCGACTGGCACATGGGAGCGCAGGCGTAAGGCTATCGCCGGGACCTCCGAAGAGGATTAGATTTGAGCGAAGCAATCTTTTGGGAGCATGCCGAATGAGAATCGACGGCGGGTGTCATTGCGGCGCCATCACCTACGAAGCGGAGGTCGATCCCGAAAAGACCTCGATCTGCCATTGCACCGATTGCCAGCAACTGACGGGAACGGCCTTTCGCGTGACGGTGGGCTCGCCAGAAGAGGATTACCGGATTACCAAGGGCACGCCGAAGGTCTACATCAAGACCGGATCCAGCGGCGCCAGGCGCGCTCAGGGGTTTTGCGGCGAATGCGGATCGCATCTCTATGCCACGTCGGTTGGCGATGGACCGAAAATCTACGGCATTCGGGTGGGCACGGCGCGCCAGCGCGACCAGCTGGTGCCGAGAAGACAGGTTTGGCACCGCTCGGCGTTGCACTGGCTGCCGGAGATCGAAGGCATCACCACCATCGAGGAGCAGTAACGGAGTTACGGCAGCTCAGTCGTCGCCTTCGACGACGCGCAGCCTGAGCTGACCCGTCTTGGAATCGGCCACGCGTGCGCCCGCCTCCACCTTGGCAGGACCGCGTGGCGGTTCGGGTTCGCCCTCGGCGAACTCCAGCGCCTCGATCTTCTGCCCGCGTTTGGTGACCTTCGTCGTCGAGACGAGGATGTCGTCGATATCCCTGGCCGCCTGGCCGAAATGCGTCTGCAGCCGGCGCACACGCTCGTCGACTCGCGCCACGTCCTCCATCAGGCGGATGACCTCGCCCTGGATCAGATGCGCCTGCTCGCGCATGCGCGCGTCCTTCAGGATCGCCTGGATGACCTGGATCGACAGCATCAGCAATGACGGCGAGACGATGACGACGCGGGCGCGGTGCGCCTTCTGCACCACGGGCTCGAAATTCTCGTGAATCTCGGCGAACACCGATTCCGAGGGCACGAACATGAAGGCGGTGTCCTGCGTCTCGCCCTGGATCAGGTATTTTTCCGCGATGTCGCGGATATGCACCTCGATGTCGCGCCGGAACGCCTGCGCCGCCGCCTTCTGCAAGTCGGCGGCTTCGGCGGCACGAATGGCATTCCAGGCCTCCAGCGGAAACTTGGCGTCGATGGCGAGCATCGGCGCGCCGTTCGGCATCCGCACCAGGCAGTCGGGCCGGCTGCCGTTGGAAAGGCTCGCCTGGAACTCGTAGGCGCCGTGCGGCAGGCCGTCGGCAATGATCGCCTCCATGCGCGACTGGCCGAAGGCGCCGCGAGTCTGCTTGTTGGAGAGGATCGCCTGCAGCTGCACGACCTGTCCGGCTAAAGACTGGATGTTGCCCTGCGCCGTGTCGATCACCGCCAGCCGCTCCTGCAGTTTGGCCAGGCTCTCATGCGTCGACTTGGTCTGCTCGGCCATGGTCTGGCCAAGACGGCCGGTCATGGCGTCGAGCCGCTGTCCGAGCGATTGGGTGAGCTCGGCCTGCCTGGCGCCGAACACTTCGGCGATAGCGCCCATGCGACCCTGCATCTCGGCCTGCGCCTGCAGAATGTCCGCCATCCTGGCCTCGGTGTCGCGGGCATGGTCGGCCGCTTCCGCCGCCGCCGCCGCGCGCGCCTTTCCCGCGCGCCACAACGCGATGACGAGCGCCAGGAACAGCGTCAGCAGCAGCAGCGCTCCGAAGCCAAGCGTCTCGCCGAGCCTGATCGTGGTGGCGCCGAGCCGCGCGACGGGCTGCGAAAGGATCGAGGTCATGTCGTTCATTTGGGCAGCATAACCGATTCGCTCTGCTGGCACAGATCAAAACGTGAACAAGTCAAAGCCGCCCCGGTTGACGCTTTTCCATCGACGTCTTAGGTGAGACGCCATGTCGATCAAGCCGCTCATCATCCTTCCCGATCCAATCCTGCGCCAGGTTTCCAAACCGGTCGAGCGCGTCGACGGTGACTTGCGCAAGCTCACCGACGACATGCTGGAAACCATGTATGACGCGCCGGGAATCGGGCTGGCGGCGATCCAGGTCGGCGAGCCGCGGCGTTTGCTGGTCATCGACCTCGCCAAGGAAGGCGAGCCGCCGGCGCCGCATGTCTTCATCAATCCGGAAATCCTCGAAAGCTCCGACGAGCGCTCGGTCTATGAGGAAGGCTGCCTGTCGATCCCTGACTACTATGCCGAGGTCGAGCGTCCCGCGGCGGTGCGGGTGAAATATCTCGACCGCGAGGGCAAGCTGCAGGAGATGCAGGCCGAAGGCCTGATGGCGACGTGCCTGCAGCACGAGATCGACCATCTTAACGGCGTGCTGTTCATCGACCATATCTCGAAGCTGAAGCGCGACATGGTGGTCAGGAAATTCAAGAAGCTCGCCAAGGACAAGGCGCCGGGCAAGATGGCGGGCTGAACCTCATTCGAGCATTCCACGCAGGATCCAGTCTTTCCCGACTTCGATGGCTTTGGAACCCAACTCAAACGCAAGCGCGCGAGACTTTGGCGAGAATATCAAAACCACGACTAATGCCACTGCAAAAAGCGGCGTGAGGTAGACAGCTAATGCCCGCTCACGTCGTTTGGACAACTCGCCCTTCGTAGATTCCTCATCGAGCGATTTGAACCTGGCGTACGACACGCCCCAAATGTCTTTTGACGAGTCTTCATATGAATGGCTCCGAAGGGGCAAGAGGCCCGAATCATATGAGGAAAGCATTCGAACTTAGTTACCGAAGAGTCTTCAGCGCCGCGCAAACCCGTGCTGGGTATGATTGAGCAAATCGCTTAACCATGATATCATGATATCAATTTGGAGGTTTAGCCTTGAGCGATATGCTAATCAGAAATGTACCAGAACCCCTAAAGCGCGAAATTGAGCAAGCCGCTCGAAAAGTCGGCCAGAGCCTATCGGGCAAAGCCATCGATCTTTTGTGGAAGGGCATGAGTGTGGAAAAGGAAAGAAGGCTAGAGCCAAACTTCTCAGCATGGGAGAGTATCCGCTCCGCATTCGCAAACGAAAGCGCAATTGACAACGAGTTTGCTGAGACAATGGCTGAAATCGAAGCTGCGAGGAAACAGGACTTTGGCCCCTTGGTCGAGGGTTTCGATTGATTATTCTCGACACCAACGTCGTTTCCGAAGCAAGCAGGATCACACCTGATCCGAACGTGGTCGAATGGTTTCGCAAACAGGATCTGCTCAATCTTTACCTGTGCGGCCCGGTCCTCATGGAACAATCTTTCGGCGCCGAGAGATTTCTGAATAAGACCGGCTCTGATCGGCACGTTCGTGCTCTCGACCATCTGATCTCGAAGCAGTTTTCGGGTCGCATCGTTGACTTTGCTGGCTCGGTACCTCGCCTTACCGGCAAGCTTCGGGCAATGCGGGAAAATCTCGGTCGTCCGGTCAGTCTTTCCGATGCCATGATTGCGGCTATCTGTCTGGCCCATGACGCTACGCTTGCGACACGCAATGTTCGCGACTTCGACGAGCTTGGCCTGAAGCTCGTGAACCCGTTTGAAGCCGACGCCTGAACATAGCATGGCAGGAGAAATGCCCCTTCGCGTCATCTTTATGGGCACGCCGGAGTTTTCCGTGCCGACGCTCAGCGCCATCGCCGAGGCCGGCCACGAGATTGCCGCCGTCTATACGCAGCCGCCGCGCGCCGCCGGCCGGCGCGGGTTGGAATTGACGCCCTCGCCCGTGCAGCGCGAGGCGGAACGGCTCGGGCTCGAGGTGCGCACGCCGACATCGCTCAAGGCAGAGACCGAGCAGCAGGCCTTTGCCGGTTTGCGGGCCGATGTCGCCGTGGTCGTCGCCTATGGCCTCCTTCTGCCGGAACCCGTTCTTGAGGCCACCAGGCTCGGGTGCCTCAACGGCCATGCCTCACTTTTGCCGCGTTGGCGCGGTGCTGCTCCCATACAGCGCGCCATCATGGCCGGCGATGTCGAAACCGGCATGATGGTGATGCGCATGGAAGAGGGGCTGGACACCGGCCCGGTGGCATTGGTTGAAAAATGCGCCATTGGTCCCGATATGACCGCCGGGGAATTGCATGACCTCCTCATGGCTCGAGGCGCCTCGCTGATGGTGGATGCGCTCGCACAGTTGGGGATAAATTGTCTGACATTTGCCCCGCAGGCGACGGAAGGGGTGACCTATGCGCGAAAGATCGATAAATCGGAGACACGCGTAGACTGGACGCGGCCTGCCGGCGAAGTCCACAATCACATTCGCGGCCTCTCGCCCTTTCCGGGCGCGTGGTGCGAGGTCGAAATTGGTGGCCGCGTGGAGCGGCTGAAACTGCTTCGCTCGACGCTTTCCAACGGCGTCGGCGAGTCGGGAGGTATTCTCGATGATCGGCTGACGGTCACCTGCGGGTCAGGCGCGGTGCGGCTGGTTGAAGTTCAACGGGCGGGTGGAAGGCCCGCCGCCGCGCAGGAGTTTTTGCGCGGGGCCAAGATCGAAAAAGGAACGAAACTCCAATGAGCATGATGTCGATACGTGCGGCGACGCCGCGGGATCGCGAGGCGATCCGCCTCGTCGAAGAGCATGCCTTCGGCCAGCAGGCGGAGGCCGGCCTGGTCGATGCGCTGGTCACCGGCGGCGACGCCGTCGTCGAGCTGGTTGCGGAAGAAGATGGCCAGGTCGTCGGCCACATCCTGTTTTCCAGGCTTTTTGTGCAGAACGGCGGCAAGCGCTTCGCGGCCGTGGCGCTGGCGCCGCTGGCCGTCGAGCCGTCCTTCCACGGCACCGGCATCGGCGGCGCGCTGATCCGCGAGGCGCATGTCCGCCTGAAGGAAGCCGGCGAGGCTTTGGCGGTGGTGCTCGGCGATCCGGCCTATTACGGCCGCTTCGGCTACACCCACGCCCGCGCCGAGAAATTCGAGAGCGAATACCAGGGCGAGGCGCTGCAGGCGCTGGCCTGGGGCGACGCGCCCGAGGCCGGCAGACTGCTATACGCTTCGGCCTTCACCGCGCTGGCCGCCTAGGCGAGCGCGAACGCAGAGCTGGCATGCCGCGTTTTCGACTCGATATCGAATATGACGGCAGCCAATTCGCCGGCTGGCAGCATCAGGCGGACCAGCTTTCGGTGCAGCAGGCGATCGAGCAGGCGATCGAAAAGTTCTGCGGCGAAGAGGTGCGAATACGTGCCGCCGGCCGCACCGATGCCGGCGTGCACGCGACCGCCCAGGTGGCCCATGTGGATCTGGCCAGGGACTGGGCGGGCGACAAGGTGCGCGACGCCGTCAACGCCCATCTGCAGGCAGCCGGCGCGCGCATCGCCATCCTCAAGGCTGCCGTCGTCGCCAACGATTTCGATGCGCGGTTTTCGGCCACCGGCCGCCATTATCTCTATCGCATCCTCAACCGCCGCGCCCCGTCGGCGCTTGAAAAGGGCAAGGTCTGGTGGGTACCGAAACGGCTCGATGCCGAGGCCATGCACGAGGCGGCGAAGGTGCTGCTCGGGCGGCACGATTTCACCACCTTCCGCTCCACCCAGTGCCAGGCCGAAAGCCCGGTGCGCACGCTTGACCGTCTCGATGTCACCCGCGCCGGAGATCTCATTGAGGTGCGAACCTCGGCGCGCTCCTTCCTGCACAACCAGGTGCGCTCGATGGTCGGCTCACTGCGCAGGGTGGGCGACGGCTCCTGGAGCGCCGCCGATCTCAAGGCAGCGCTCGAAGCGCGCAACCGGGCAGCCTGCGGACAGGTAGCGCCGCCCGGCGGCCTGTTCTTGGTCGGGGTGGATTATCCGGCGACGGCTGACAACCCCGCCGCGGCAGAGGACGCGGAGACCTAGCCCCTCGCGCCGTCCGGAATGTCGATGCCGAGCAGCGCCTGCAGCCCGAACAAGACGAGCAGCGAGGCGACGAACATGCCGACAAACACCGCGGTGCCGGCAGCCGCGCCCTTGCCGATCGTCGCGTTGGTCATGCGCCAGGTCAGCACCATCGACAGCGCGAACAGAAGCAGCGAGACCAGGCCGCTGACCTCGTCGGTCGAGGGCAGGAACAGCCTCAGCAGCGCCGACGGCAGCATCAGCCAGGCGATGATCGCGGAGGCCCAGTTGGAGGCGACGACGTAGTGGACGAAGCGGCTGCCGATGCCGGCGCGCGGCGCGACCAGCGCAAGCGCCACCAGCGGCAGCACCCAGGAACCGATGTCGACGGTTGCCAGCCGGAGCAGCATGCCGAGCCGCCCGGCGAACGCATTCGGATCGCCTATCTCATTGGCGATCCCGACCCAGCCGACGATCAGCGCCGGCGCCGCCACGACGATGGCGAAGAAGGAATTCCAGAAACCGTCCGCAGACAGATCGAGCATGCGCAGGCCGTCGGCCCTGCCGAGCATCAGCCGCCAGGCGCCGGCCAGCGAAGCAAAGGTTTCGTCCGTTGAGAGCATGGTCACGTCAGACCTTGTCCGAACCAGTCCTCGATAAAGCGCTCGTATATCCCTGTCAGCGTCTCGAGATCGGCGACCGCCACGCGCTCGTCGACCATGTGCATGGTCTTGCCGACCAGCCCGAACTCGACCACCGGGCAAAAATCCTTGATGAAACGCGCATCCGAAGTGCCGCCGGAGGTGGAGAGCGAAGGCCTCTTGCCGACCACCGCGGCCACGGAACCGCTCAGCGTGTCGATCAGCTTTTCGTCGCGGGTAAGGAAGACATGGCTCGGCCGGTCGCGCCAGACAACCTCGTAGTCAACGGCGGTCTTCTTGCCCGGCCGATATTTCTTGCGGCCCGCCGCCTGGTCGAGCCGGTTGTGGATCTCGGCCTGGACGGTCTCGGCATCCCAAGTGTCGTTGAAGCGGATGTTGAACGTGGCGGTGGCCTTGGC
>NZ_RZSV01000470.1:0-1283 GCF_004023205.1 Mesorhizobium sp. M1A.F.Ca.IN.020.03.2.1
AGCTTACTCTGTTCGCTGCCGCTCGCGGCCCAGCTGTTCGGCGCCTGCGCGCCGGCCGCCCCGCTTGCCGTCGGCTATGTCGAAGGCGAATATGTGCTGCTGGCGCCGATCGAAGTCGCGCAGGTCGAGACCGTGACGGTCAAGCGCGGCGACCGTGTCGAGTCGGGCGCGCCGGTGGTGACGCTGGAAAGCGCCGATGCCAAGATTGCCGTGGCGCAAGCCCAGGCCGCGCTCGCCCAAGCGCAGGCGCAGCTTGCCGACCTCAAGGTGGGCAAGCGGCCGGAAGAGATCGCCGTGCTCAAGGCGCAGGTGGACATGGCGAAGGCGCAGGCTGCCGACGCCAAACGCAAATATGACCGCGCCAGCGATCTCTACAAGCGCGGCACCGGCACCCAGGCCGATTACGACACGGCCTCGGCTTCGCTGGAGACCGCCAACGCGCAGGTCGGCCAGGCGGAGGCGAACCTTGCCGTCGGCGGCCTGCCGGCGCGGGCCGAAACGATCAGAGCTGCCGAGAACCAAGTCAAGCAGGCGCAATCGGAATTGGGGCAGGCCGAGTGGCGCCTGTCCAAGCGCGTGCTGGCGGCGCCTTCGCCCGGCCGCATCGACGACGTGATCCGCAATCCCGGCGATACGGCCGGACCGACCGCGCCGGTGATCTCGATGCTGCCCGACGGCGCGGTAAAACTCAGCGTCTATGTGCCGGAGACGGCCTTCTCCTCGGTCAAGGTCGGCACCCTGCTCAGCGTCCGTTGCGACGGCTGCGGGCCGGATTTGAAGGCACGCGTCAGCTATGTGTCGCCCGATCCCGAGTTCACCCCGCCGGTGATCTACTCGCTCGAGAACCGGCAGAAGCTGGTCTATCTCGTCGAGGCGCGGCCGGAGGGCGATGCCCATCCGCTGCAGCCCGGCCAGATCGTCGATGTCGACCTGGCGGATATTGACAGATGAACGTCATCGACGTCCGTGGGTTGGTCAAGCGCTTCGGCGACAAGACCGTCGTCGACCATGTCACGATGGCGGTCGCCGAGGGCGAGATCGTCGGTTTCCTCGGGCCGAACGGCTCGGGCAAGACGACGACCATCCGCATCATGTGCGGGCTTTTGACGCCGGATGCGGGCGAGGGCACGGTGCTCGGCTTCGACATCCTTACCGACGCGCTCAAGATCAAACGCGAAGTCGGGTACATGACGCAGAAATTCTCGTTCTACGAGGATCTGACGATCGGCGAGAATCTCGAATTCGTGGCGCGGCTCTACCAGCTGAAGCCGGTCGAGGAGTAT
>NZ_RZSV01000471.1:0-1258 GCF_004023205.1 Mesorhizobium sp. M1A.F.Ca.IN.020.03.2.1
CACCTGCACCGCGCCGACCACCAGGTAAGGCAGCACCTTGCCCAGCATGATCTCGAGCGGGCTGGACGGCATGGCCAAAAGGTTTTCCATCGTGCCGCGCTCGGTCTCGCGCGTCAGCGCGATCGAGGTCATCATCACCATGGTCATCTGCAGGATGACGCCGAGCAGGCCGGGAACGATGTTGTATTGCGAGATGCCTTCCGGATTGTAGCGCCGGTGCACGACGACATCGAGCTGGCCGCGCGCCGCCTCCTTCGCCGCTTCCTGCATGCCTTGCGCTCTCAGCAGCGCTTGGCCGGCGACGGTGCTCAGCGTCGAGATGGCACCGCTCGCCACCGCCGGATCGGTGGCGTCCGCCTCGATCAGGATCTGCGGATTGTCGCCGCGCTCCACCCGTCGCGCGAAATCGGCCGGGATGGTGACGACGAAGGCGACATCGCCGCGCGACATCAGGAACTCGGCTTGCGACGCACTTTGCGCCACATGGTCGAAGCGATAGTAGCCGGTGGTCTGCAGCGCCGAGACCATCGCCCGCGTGTAGGGATCGCTGCTGGTCGCGACGAGTGCTGCCGGCAGGCTCTTCGGGTCGTTGTTGATGGCATAGCCGAACAGCACCAGCTGTATCAGCGGCACGCCCAGCATCATGGCGAAGGTGATGCGGTCGCGCCGCATCTGGATGAATTCCTTGATCAGCAGCGCGCCGAGTCTCGCGAAGGAAAAGATCGCTCTCACGCCATCTCTCATGCCATGTTGTCCTTCGAGCCGGACATGAACTGGATGAAGACATCTTCCAGGCTGGTCTCGCCCGGCGCCACCGTCACCCCTTTGTGCTCCTTCTCGACATCGGCGAGCGCCTTTTCGAGGGCTGCCTTGTCGGAGCCGACGACATGCAGCGTGGCGCCGAACGGCGCCACCTGGTCGACGCCCGGACGCCCCTGCAGCGCCTCGGCCACGCGGTCGAGCCGCGGTCCCTGCAGCACGAAGGTGGTAAGGCCGGCATTCCTCACCACCTCGTCCACGGTGCCGGTGGCCAGCATCTTGCCGTAGGAGATGTAGCTGATGCGGTGGCAGCGCTCGGCCTCGTCCATGTAATGGGTGGAGACCAGCACGGTGAGCCCGCCGCTGGCCAGGCGGTGGATCTCGTCCCAGAACTCGCGCCGTGCCTTCGGGTCGACGCCAGCCGTCGGCTCGTCGAGCAGCAGCAGCTTCGGCTTGTGCATGATGCAGGCAGCGAGTGCCAGCCGCTGCTTCCAGCCTG
>NZ_RZSV01000472.1:0-1239 GCF_004023205.1 Mesorhizobium sp. M1A.F.Ca.IN.020.03.2.1
GCCCCGCAGGGCAGCGACCGCAATCTGTTCGGCCGCTAACAGCCGCAAGCAGTTGACGAAAAAGAGCGGCGAAGGCAAACCTCGCCGCTCTTTCTTTAGCCGGACCGTCTCGCGCCTCTTGGCCGAAACGGCAGCACCGCGCGTCAGGCCGCCTTCGCCTCGTCGCGATGCAGCGTGAAGGAATGCCCCTCCGCGTCGAAGATGTGCAGATCCCCGGCGCCGGCATTGAGCCGCAGCGTCTCGCCGCGCTTGACCTCGACATTTCCCGGCAGTTTGGCCACCAGCGGCAGATCGGCGCGGCCGATATCGACATAGACGAGCTGAACCTCGCCGAGCTGCTCGATATAATCGACCTTGCCTTCGAACAGGTAATCCGTCCCGGTCGCGATCGCGAGATCCTCGGGCCGCACGCCGAAGCTCACCGCCGCGCCGTTCGCCGAAGCGGGCGTTGTGATCGGCACCGTCGCCTTGCGGTCGCCGACATGGCTGACCACGGTCGGATTGCCGGCCTTCTCGATCTTCGCCGGCAATATGTTCATGGCCGGCGATCCGATGAACTGCGCGACGAAGAGATTGCCCGGCCGCTTGTAGAGCTCCATCGGCGTGCCGACCTGCTCGACGACGCCTTCCTTCAGCACCACGATGCGGTCCGCCAGCGTCATCGCCTCGACCTGGTCGTGCGTGACGTAGATCATCGTCGTGTTCGGCATCGATTCTTTCAGCTTGGCGATCTCGATGCGGGTGGCGACGCGCAGTGCCGCATCGAGATTCGACAGCGGCTCGTCGAACAGGAACACCTTCGGATTGCGCACGATGGCACGGCCGATGGCGACGCGCTGGCGCTGGCCGCCCGACATCGCCTTGGGCAGGCGGTCGAGATACTTGGTGAGCTGCAGGATCTCGGCCGCCTGGCGCACGCGCTTGTCGATCTCGGCCTTGCTTTCCTTACCGATCTTCATCGAGAAGGCCATGTTGTCGTAAACGGTCATATGCGGATAGAGCGCATAGGACTGGAACACCATGGCGATGCCCCGCTTCGAAGGCGGCACGTCGTTCACAACTTCGCCGTCGATCTGGAGCACGCCGGAGGTGATTTCCTCGAGACCGGCGATCGACCTCAGCAAGGTCGACTTGCCGCAGCCCGACGGCCCGACGAACACGATGAACTCGCCCGATTTGATGTCGAGGTCGATGCCGTGGAGAATGTTGAGGTTGCCGTATGATTTCTTCACCTGGTTC
>NZ_RZSV01000473.1:0-1143 GCF_004023205.1 Mesorhizobium sp. M1A.F.Ca.IN.020.03.2.1
CGACCGGCTCGATATCTCGGGTGACGGCGGGCGCGCGCTCGTCCGCGACTACAAGACCGGGCGCGCCCCGCGGGCTGACATCCGGCTGAATGGCGGACGCGAACTTCAGCGCTGCCTCTATGCGTTCGCGGTGAAAGCGCTCCTCGGCGATGACGTCGCCATCAGCGCCTCGTTGCTTTACCCGCGTGAGCTGGTTGACCTCCAGCTCGACGACCCCGAGGCCGTGCTCGCGGAGGTCACGGGCTATCTCCGCGCGGCTAGAACCAGCCTCGTCGGCGGCGCGGCGCTGCCTGGCCCAGACACGGGCGGCGACTATGACGACCTCGCCTTCGCCCTGCCGGCCAACGCCAGCACCACCTACTGCAAACGTAAGCTCCCGGCCGCGACGGAACGGCTCGGTCAAGTCGCTCAGATTTGGGAGGCGGAATGATGAGCAGCGTGTCCATACTGAAGGATGACGGAGCCCGCCGCGATGCGATCAGACTCCATGATCGGTCGATCCTGGTCGAGGCCGGCGCGGGCTCGGGTAAGACCGCCGTCATGGCCGGACGCATCGCCGTCATGCTCGCCGAGGGCGTTCCGCCGCGCTCCATCGCCGCCGTCACCTTCACCGAACTCGCCGCGAGCGAGCTGCTTTCCCGTGTCCGGGAATTCGTCGCTGAACTCTCGACCGGCAAGATCACCGCCGAACTGCGCGTGGCGCTGCCCGATGGTCTGTCCCAGACCCAGAGGGACAATCTCGCGGCCGCGAGCGCCGCGATCGGCGAAATCACCTGCTCGACCATCCACGGTTTCTGCCAGCGCCTGATAAAACCCTATCCCGCGGAGGCCGATATCGATCCCGGCGCCGGTGTCATGGATCGCAACCAGGCCGATCTAGCCTTCCTCGAAATTGTCGACGGCTGGCTTCGCGAGCGCCTTGCCGGCGATCAGGGCGGGATTCTCGCCGAGATGGTGTTGCACAGCCCCGGTGAGACCGTGGCGCTCGTCCACAAGATTGCCGAGCATCTGCGCCGCCGCCGCACGCTTGCGGCGCCGCCCACCTCTCCGCTTGACGGTCATCTGACGGCCTTCCGGCAGGCTACGGCGGATTTCGCGGCCTTCATGCGCGGGACGGCGGCGACCGAGCCGGAAACAGTGGCG
>NZ_RZSV01000474.1:0-1119 GCF_004023205.1 Mesorhizobium sp. M1A.F.Ca.IN.020.03.2.1
GATGTGCTCGGCTCGAAGGCAACGGTCGGCCAGATCACCACCGCGATGGCCAACGTGCCCGGGCTCGACCGCACCGCCAAGCTCGCGCTGCAGACCATGGCCTCGAGCGCCACCAACTCGGTCAAGATCCCGCTTGGCCATCTCGTCGACCTCGGTTCGGTGGGCAGTCTGGGGCTCGGACAGAAGCCCGCCGGGCTTTCGGTCAGCGCCAGCGCCATGAGCATGGTGAGCGCAGCCGCGGCGCTCGCCAACGGCACGAACCAGGTTACGGTCGACCTCGGGGCGACGATACCGGGACTGACATCGACTACGCTCCAGGTCGCCATCGGCGAACCCATGCAGTCCTCGCCATGGCTGGCGGTGGGAGAATTGGGCACAGTGGTGCGCACGGCGCAGACGCGCATCAAGCTCAATCCCAGCGTCGGGATTGGAAACGGGAACAACGGCAATGGCTTTGGCAACGGCACCGGAAATGGCACAGCCGGCATGAAGCTGGGCGGCGGCGTCAAGCTGCTTGCCGTCAACCTGCCGCTCAATATCGAGGTCGCCTATGCCGAAGCCAAGCTGACCGACATCAGCTGCCCGACCGGGCCCTCCAGCATCAAGGTCTCCATCGCCGCGCAGCCGGGCGTCGTCGCGGCCCATCTCGCCGACAGCAACGCCAGCGGCTTCGCAGACTTCGGCAAGCCGCAATCCTTCAGCGACGCCGACATCGCCGACGTCAGCCTCAAGATGCTGCTGGCCAACCTCAATCTCCTGCAGATCAAGGGATCGTCGGCCTTCTCGGTCACCAGCATGGCGCCGACGAACCTGACCTTCAGCGCCACCGAGATCGCCAACAAGGCGATCAAGACAGTGTCGACCAAGAACCTGACGCAGTCGCTCACCACCTCGCTGGTGAACAACCTGTCGCTGACGGTCAACGCGCTCGGCCTCGGTCTCGACGCGACCACCCTGCTCGGCACGGTGAAGCCGGCGGTGACGACGCTGCTCAACGGCGTCACCGCGCCGGTCGACAACCTCGTCTACAATGTGCTTGCGGTGCTTGGCGTGCATGTCGGCGAGGCCGATGTGCGGGTCACCGGCGCGACTTGCGGACGCTCGGTGCTGGTGCAGTAG
>NZ_RZSV01000475.1:0-1114 GCF_004023205.1 Mesorhizobium sp. M1A.F.Ca.IN.020.03.2.1
CCGCCCATTCCGAAGCCCACCTTTCTCGAAATCGCGCGCCGCGCCGGGGTCGGCACGGCGACGGTGGAGCGCGTGCTGAACGGCAGGGGCGGGGTGCGCCCCGAGACGGTCGAGAAAGTGGTGGCGGCGGCGCGCTCGCTCGACTATCCGCGCCGGCTCCCCGAAGCGCATCGGGGCGTCATCCGCATTGAGGTGATCCTGGTCAGGCCCGACGCCACCTTCTTCGCGCGCCTCTCCCGCGCCTTCGAACGCATCGCGGCGACGCTCGACCGCTCGATCGCCGTCCACCGCACCTTTCTCGACGAGGCCAATCCGGCGGCGATCGCCAAGCGCATCCTCGAACCGGAGATGCGGCGCGCCGCCCTCATCCTCGCCGTCCCCGACCATCCGCTGGTGAGCGCGGCGGTGGCGAAGCTGGAGGCGGAAAACATCCCGACGGTGCAGATCGTCACCCAGATCTCCGGCACCAAGAGCACCTATGTCGGCATCGACAATTACGCCGCCGGCCGCATGGCGGGGCTGCTGATGGCGAAGATGCAGCGGCGGCCGGGCAAGGTGGTCGCGATCTGTCACAGCCAGATCTATCGCGTCCACCGCGACCGCGTACGGGGCTTCTTCGACTATCTGATCGACGAGGGGCGGGATTTCGAGCCCATCGCCACCCTGTTCGGTTTCGACAACGGCGACCGCAATGCCGAGCAGTTGCATGAGGCGTTTGTGCGCTGGCCCGACCTTGCCGGCCTGTACAATGCCGGCGGCGCCAACACGGCCCTGAACGAAGTGCTGCGCCGGCACCCACGCGGTCGCGACGTCTTCTTCGTCGGCCATGAACTAACCGAGCGCAGCACGCGCGGCCTGCATGACGGCACGATGGACGTCGTGCTCGACCAGGCGCCGGAGGCGCAGGCGCGCCGCGGCATCGACCTGGTGCTGGCGGCGCTCAACCTGCACGACCTGCCGGTCGACAACCCGCCGATCCGCTTCATCACCTTCACTGCCGAGAACCTTTGATCTGATTTGATCAAGGTTGCGCGAGCCTTGGCCGGCATCGCGGTGCTAACTCGACCGCGAACGGGAGACGAGCATGTGCGAATTCTCCCCCTCATCCGGCCGC
>NZ_RZSV01000476.1:0-1101 GCF_004023205.1 Mesorhizobium sp. M1A.F.Ca.IN.020.03.2.1
GCGGGGGTTTTGACAGTGAAAAGTAGTATTTCTCTTCTGGTCGCGACGGCGTTGACCTTGATGACGTGCGGGTCCTCGCAAGCAGCCACGAAGCAGGCGTCTGCGGCTAATTTGGACGGGTGCATCTCCGCTGTGCATCTATGGAGCATCACGTTCAAGCACGAAATCGCCTCCTTCATGGGCGTCTCGCAGGAGCGCATGCCGGCCTTGTTCTGCCAGCGCATAGCCGAGGGGATACGCAGCGGCCGCATCAGCTACTCCGACATAAACAGGCTGCAGCTCGACCAACCGACCGAAATCTGGTTGGTCATCAAGGGCAAGTCCAAGGCGGCTGCTGCGGCCACAACGGCGCCGCGGAACTCTAAATTCCGTACCTGCTCAAATGTTATCACCGGCTCCTTCGAGGTTGCCGCTTCCGAGAAATGCCCCTTAGGCGGCAGCTACTCGCAAGCTGCCGGAGTCCCGACGGTGATCGAGGACAGGCCAAAGGCGGCTCCTTCAGCGCCGCGGAATCCCAAATTCCGTACCTGCAACGGCACTACCGGTACCTTCCAGATTCCCGTTTCCCGGAAATGTCCATTGAGCGGCTACGCGAACGATTGAGAGTTAGGTGATGAGATCGAACCTTGTCGTTCCGGGTGGTTGGGTTTTGATCCTTGCTCCGTAACAAAAAGCCCGGCGCAGGCCGGGCTTCTCGTTGGAATGGAGATATTGCATCAGTTGGCGTCGATCGCCTCGGCGATGCGGGCGATGGCCTGCTGGTAGACGCTTGCCGAATTCCAGCCGGCGATGGCGCCCATATTCGCCTCATATCCCGCGCCGGCCTGCCAGCCATGGGCTTTGAGGAAGTTGGCGGTGGAAGCCAGCGCGGTGTTCCTGTCGCGCAGATTTCCGTTGCCGACGCCATACTTCAGAACATTTCCGGGCAGGAACTGCGTATGGCCGATCTCGCCATGCATGGCGCCGACCGAGGAGGCGGTCAGCGCGCCGCGATCGACCAGCTTCAGGGCGGCGATGGCATGGGGGGTGAAATAGTCCGGGCGGCGGCAATCATAGGCCAGCGTCAGAATGGCGGAGACCGTGTTCTGGTTGCCCATCGAC
>NZ_RZSV01000477.1:0-1095 GCF_004023205.1 Mesorhizobium sp. M1A.F.Ca.IN.020.03.2.1
TGACGTTGAGCGTGTTGCCGAGCGCCGTGGTGAAGGAGCCGGCGCTGAAGACGCCGTTGGTGATGAAGGCGTGGCCGTCGATGCTGAGCGTGGCGATGCCGTCGGGCGAGGCAATGGTGAAGGTGCCCGCGCCGGTCTCGGCGGTGCTTGCCGGGTCGGATCCGGGGCCGCCCGGTGTGCCGACATTTAGTGCGGCTTCATTGACCGTCACGTCGCCGCCATTGGCTGCCGGCGTCAGGTCGGTCACGGTAGGCGTCGAGTTGCCGATCGAGATGGTCAGTGTCGTCGAAGACTGGTTTCCGTCGCCATCCGTCAGGGTGTAGTGGAATACGTCGTCCACCCCGCCCTTCGTCTCCGCGGCGCGGGTATAGGTGTAGCTGCCGTCCGAGTGCAGCACCAGCGTGCCATACTCGCCGACGATCGACACTCCGGCGCCCGTTACCGTCTGCGCCGAGCCCGGGCCGTCCTTGCCATAGGCCGACGTAACGCTCGCGCCGTCGGCGCCCTGGATGTCGGCGCCTGTCGCGTTGCCGTCGCTGCCCGCGCCGGTGATGACGTTGCCGTCGATCGGCGCGTGTGAGCCCGAAGGCACAGCATCCGTATCCGCAACAGCAGTCGGCGCATCGTCGATGATGTTGATCACGAGGGTGCCGGGAGGCGCGGCATCGCCGTCGGAGTCGGTCACGCCGACCGCGAAGCTCACACTCGTGCCGTCGCCCGAAGTGTTGGTGTTCAGCGTGTAGCTGTAATTGATCGTGCCGGTGCCGGTAGTCGCGTCGAAAGAATAGCTTGCGGTCAGCGAGCCGGTGGCGTCGGTGAAGGTCTGCGCCGCGGAGGTCAGCACATGGCCGCCGAGCGTCACTTGCGACACGCCGTCCGGCGAGGTGAAGCCAATGGTGCCGGAAGTGGTCTCGGAGGTGTTGGAGTTGTTGCCGGAATCGCCGTCGGCGATCTCGCCGGAACCGGCCGGCAATCCGCCGTGTGGCGGCAGGCCGGCTTCGTTGACGCTCGCTTCGCCAATGGTCCCGATCGACGGCGTGGAGTCCGGCTTCAGCAGGGACGGGAACAGTTCACGGTTCTCCGGCTGTCCGAACG
>NZ_RZSV01000478.1:0-1082 GCF_004023205.1 Mesorhizobium sp. M1A.F.Ca.IN.020.03.2.1
GGATCCATACTGCCTGCGCTGCCAGCCGCAGGTGATGGGCGCCGCGCTCGACGTCCTGCGCAAGGCGGCCGACACGCTGGAGACCGAAGCCAACGGCGTCACCGACAACCCGCTGATCTTCGCCGAGGACGACACCGCGCTCTCGGGCGGCAATTTTCACGCCGAGCCGGTGGCCTTTGCCGCCGACATGATCGCGCTTGCCGTCTGCGAGATCGGCTCGCTGTCTGAGCGCCGCATCGCCATGCTGGTCGATCCGGCGCTCTCCGGCATGCCGGCTTTCCTGACGCCGAAGCCTGGCCTCAATTCCGGTTTCATGATCCCGCAGGTGACGGCGGCGGCGCTCGTTTCGGAAAACAAGCAGAAGGCCTATCCGGCGAGCGTCGATTCGATCCCGACCTCGGCCAACCAGGAAGACCATGTCTCGATGGCTGCCCACGGCGCGCGCCGCCTGCTCGGCATGATCGAGAATGCAACGGCCGTCATCGGCATCGAGCTGTTGGCAGCCGCGCAAGGCTGCGATTTCCATGCCCCGCTCGCTTCGAGCGAAGCGCTGGAAACGGTGCGCAAGCTGGTCCGAGCCGAGGTGCCGCATCTCGACAACGACCGGCATTTCCATCCCGACATGGAAAAGGCGATCGCCCTGGTCCGCAGCGGCGCGGCGGTTAAGGCGGCGGCTGCGGTGGCGCTGCCGGGGATTGCGTCATGAGATTGAATGCTCTGATAGGTCGCGATCCTTCACGCCCCCCTCCGTCCTGCCGGACATCTCCCCCACAAGGGGGGAGATTGGCAACTTTGGCGCCCCGCTCCTTCTTGCAACGTGGACGATTGGCGAAAGCCGGCGTGATATCTGATCTCCCCCCTCGTGGGGGAGATGTCCGGCAGGACAGAGGGGGGCGCCGTAGAGCTCCAACCCGTGGAGAGCTCCAATGACCACGCCCTGGCTCACCATCACACGCGGTACGGCGCCGCTGCTGGTCTCGATCCCGCACACCGGCATAGATCTTGCGGGCCTCGACAGCCGGTTGGTGTCGCCGTGGCTCGGCCGCCGCGACTGCGACTGGTGGATCGACAAGCTGTACGAC
>NZ_RZSV01000479.1:0-1073 GCF_004023205.1 Mesorhizobium sp. M1A.F.Ca.IN.020.03.2.1
CGCATACGCTGATCGACGACGTGCGCGTCGTCGGCGGCGTTTCTGGCGGTGCGGTGACGGCGGCCTATCTCGGCTACAAAGGGCGTGGTTACCGCGAGCTTCGCAAGCGCTTCTTGCTGCGCGATGCCGAGAGCTCGCTGCACACCGCCAAGCTCGCTCCGGCCAATCTGGCGCGGCTGTGGAAAGGCGGCGTCAACGACCGCAGCACCTTTGCTGCGTGGCTGGACAGGAACCTGTTCGACGGTGCCACTTACAGCGCCTTCAGACGTCCCGGCGCCCCGCTGGTCTGGATCCACGCATCCGACATCTACAACGGGACGGCCTTCGGCTTCACCTACGACCGCTTCGCGGCCATCTGCAGCGATCTCGACAAGCTTCGTATCGCCGATGCGGTGGCGGCCTCGGCGGCGTTCCCCGCGGTGTTCGCGCCGGTTGTCGTCTCGACGACCACGCCGACAACCAGATGCAACTACAAGCAGCCGGACTGGATCCAACGCGGTCTCAACGATCCGGAGGCACCGGAACGGGTCAAGGCCGCGGCTCGCGCCATGGAGTCCTACCAGAACAACGACCGCGTCAACTACATCAAGCTGCTCGACGGCGGATTGACCGACAACATCGCGGTGGTCGGCTTCGCGGAATCGCTCGACATCGCCGGCAGTCCGCACAGCCCGTTGTCGCCGCAGGCGGCGGTGAGGATGCGAACGCTGATCATGATCGTTGCCGATGCGGGCCGCAGGAAAGAACCCGACTGGGTCAAGGTCAAGCAGGGACCGGGCCTGGTCGACATGATCGACGCCACCGCCGGCACCTCGATCGCGTCCTCGGTGCGCGACGAATTCGATTCCCTCAAGCTCGAATTCCGGCTGTGGCGCGAAAAGCTGGTCAAATATCGCTGCAGCCTCCCGGCGGCGGTGGTAGCGCGCTACCGCGGCAGCCTGTCCGGCTGGAAGTGCCGCGACGTCCAGATGGTGGTTGAACTGGTCTCCTTCGCCGACCTGCCGCCAGACGAGGCAGCCGCGCTGAACGTCATCCCGACCCGGCTGAGGCTGACGCCGGAGCAGGTCGAGCGG
>NZ_RZSV01000047.1:0-31656 GCF_004023205.1 Mesorhizobium sp. M1A.F.Ca.IN.020.03.2.1
CCGCCGAGGCCCGCCCGGACAGCACCGCCGATGACCATCTTCCCGCCGGAGCGGCCGGTACGGCTGTTCCGCTCGCCCGAGCCGATCGAGGTGCCGGCGACCGAGATCCCCGAGGGCCCGCCGATGAATTTCCGCTGGCGGCGCGCGCTTTATCGCGTCGCCCGCGCCGAAGGGCCGGAGCGCATCGCCGCCGAATGGTGGCGGCAGCTGCCCGGTGAGGAAGAGGCGCCGACGCGCGACTATTACCGCATCGAGGACAGCGAAGGGCGCCGCTACTGGCTCTACCGCCAGGGCCTCTACAGCAGCGCCTCGCATGCCGCGCCGCGCTGGTTCATGCACGGCGTCTTCGCATGAACGCGCTGACCGCCATCCCCTATGCCGAGTTCGGCATCCAGTCGAACTTTTCCTTCCTGCGCGGCGCCTCCAAGCCCGAGGAGCTGGTGGTCACGGCGAAATTCCACGGCTTTTCCTCGATCGGCCTTGCCGACCGCAACACGGTCGCCGGCGTCGTGCGGGCTTGGCAGCAGGCCAGGGTCGAGAAGCTGCCCTATCATCCCGGTTGCCGCCTGGTTTTTTGCGACGGCACGCCGGACATTCTGGCTTACCCCCGCGACCGCAAGGGCTGGGGACATCTCTGCCGCATGCTGACGCAGGCCAATCTGCGCGACGAGAACGAGAAGGGCGCGACGCTGCTCGAACTCAACGACCTTCTCGAATGGGGCGATCTGATGTCGCTGGCGATCCTGCCCAACCTGTCGGGAGGCGCGGAAGACAATCTGACGCTCATTAGCCGGCTTAAGGATCGTTTCGGCGCCGCGCTTCGGCTTGCCGTGGCGCCTGATTACGGCGGCAACGACCGCTTCCGTATCGAGCAGGCGGCGGCGATGGCCCAACATCTGCACATCCCGCTGATGGCGACCAACGACGTGCTCTATCATGCCGCCGACCGCCGCCCGCTGCAGGACGTGCTGACCGCGATCCGCCTCAACACGCCGGTTTCCGAGGTCGGGCTGGAGCTGACGGCAAATGCCGAGCGTCATCTGAAGACGCCGCTGGAGATGGCGCGGCTTTTCCGCCGACACCCTGAAGCGCTGGCGGAGACGCTGCGCTTCGCCGACGAGCTCACCTTCTCGCTCAGCGACCTCGAATACAATTATCCGGACGAGCCGACGGAATCCGGGCTCGGACCGCAGGCCGAGCTCGAACGCCTGGCGCGGGAAGGAGCGGCCGTGCGCTATCCGGCCGGAATCCCGGAAGAAGTGCTGCGGCGCATCGGCAGCGAGCTCGCTTTGATCGAGCGGCTGAACTATGCGCGCTATTTCCTGACCGTCCACGACATCGTGAAATTCGCCCGCAGCAAGGGCATCCTTTGCCAGGGGCGCGGCTCGGCCGCCAATTCGGTCATTTGCTTCTGCATCGGCATCACCGAGGTCGGCCCTGACCGGATCGATGCCCTCTTCGAGCGCTTCATCTCCGAGAAACGTAACGAGCCTCCCGACATCGACGTCGACTTCGAGCATGAACGGCGCGACGAGGTCATCGCTTATATTTACGAGAAATACAGCGCCAAGCGCACGGCGCTGGCCGCCGCCGTCATCAGCTATCGCGGCCGCTCCGCCCTGCGCGAGGTGGCGAAGGCCATGGGCTTGTCCGAAGACGTCCGGAGCGCCCTGTCGAGCACCATCTGGGGCTGGTCGACCTCGGAGCTCGGCGAAAGGGAAGCCAATGCCGGCGGCCTCGACCGCGCCGATCCGCTGTCGCGGCAGGTGCTGGAACGCGCCAACGAGATCATCGGCTTCCCCCGCCATCTCTCCCAGCATGTCGGCGGCTTCGTCATCACCCGCGACCGGCTCGACGAGGTCGTGCCCATCGTCAAGACGGCGATGGAAGAGCGCAAGATGGTCGAGTGGGACAAGGACGATCTCGACGCGGTGAAGATCCTCAAGGTGGATGTGCTGGCGCTCGGCATGCTGACCTGCCTGAAGCGAGCCCTGACCTTGCTCACGCATCATTATCCGCAGGCGCGTGACAAATACGGCCGGCCGCATCAGTTGAGCTCGCTGCCGCCGGAGGACCCTCGCGTCTACGACATGATCTGCCGGGCCGACACGCTGGGCGTCTTCCAGATCGAATCGCGCGCCCAGATGTCGATGCTGCCGCGGCTTCAACCGCGTGAGTTCTACGATCTCGTCATCGAGGTGGCGATCGTGCGGCCCGGCCCGATCCAGGGCGACATGGTGCACCCCTATCTGCGTAGACGGCAGGGCAAGGAGCAAGCCGAATACCCGAAGCCGGAACTGAAGGAGATTCTCGGCAAGACGCTGGGCGTGCCGCTGTTCCAGGAGCAGGCGATGAAGATCGCCATCGTTGCCGGCGGCTTCCAGCCGGGCGAGGCCGATGAGCTGCGGCGCGCAATGGCCACCTTCAAGCGCACCGGCACGATCGGCAACTACCGCCAGCGCATGATCGACGGCATGGTCGACAAGGGCTACCAAAAGGAATTCGCCGAGCGTTGCTTCAAGCAGATCGAAGGCTTTGGCGAATATGGCTTTCCGGAAAGCCATGCCGCCTCCTTCGCGCTGCTGGTCTATGCCTCCTGCTGGTTCAAGACCTTCTATCCCGACGTGTTCTGCGCCGCGATTTTGAACTCGCAGCCGATGGGGTTCTATCAGCCGGCCCAGCTCGTTCGCGACGCGCGCGACCATGGCGTGGAGGTGCGCGAGGTCGATATCAACCATTCCGTCTGGGATTGCAGGCTGGAGGAGGCCGGTTTCGATCCTTCGCGCATCCTCGAACGCCATGCCTCGATGCGCGGCGTCATCGAGACGGCTCATGCGGTGCGGCTTGGCTTCCGTCAGATCAAGGGGCTTTCGGAGGAAGGGATGGAGGCCGCCGTCGCCCGGCGCGGCGACGGCTATCGATCGGTCAGGGATGTCTGGCTGCGTTCGGGCCTCGATGTTGGCGAGATCGAAAGGCTGGCCCAGGCAGACGCCTTCCGCTCGCTCGGCCTCGACCGACGCGCGGCGCTCTGGGAGGTGCGCGCGCTGGACGGCAGGAGCGCAGCCGAGAAACTGCCGCTGTTCGACCAGCCCACGCTCCGCCTGCGCGAGCTGGAGCCCGAGACGAAGCTGCCGAAAATGCCGCTCGGCGAGCATGTCGTCCACGACTATCGCTCGCTCGGCCTGTCGCTGAAGGAACATCCCGTCGCCTTCCTGCGCGAGCGGCTTGACCGCGCCGGCATCACCCCTAATGTCCGCCTGCCGTCGGTGCGCGACGGCCGCCGCGTCACCGTCGCCGGCCTGGTGCTGGTGCGCCAGCGCCCCGGCAAGGGCAATGCGATCTTCCTAACGCTGGAGGACGAAAAGGCGATCGCCAATGTCATCATCTGGCCGCGCGTCTTCGACCGCTTCCGCTCTATCGTGATGGGCGCACGCTTCATCCGCGTCACCGGCAAGCTGCAGCAGGAATCGGATGTCATCCACATCGTCGCCGACAGGATCGAGGATTTGACGCCCTGGCTGAGCGTCCTCCTGCAGGAGCCGCCCACCATCGAGCATCAGCCCGCCGGGTCATCGAATGGACCGGAGCGCTCCGCGAACCGCGGCCTGCCGGTGCGGCAGCATGTCGACGCCCTGTCGGGCGCGGCGCAACAGGTCATGCCCAAGGGGCGCAATTTCCAGTAGCGGCAACCGGCCCGCCGGCGCGATTCACGACGGACCGCCGAGCCGCGGCGGCGGCTTGAGAGCGTCTTCGGCCGAGATCGTGCGCGCTTCCGAAGGCAGCATGATCGGGATGCCGTCACGCACCGGATAGGCAAGCTTCGCCACGCGCGAGATCAGTTCGCTGCGCTCGGCGTCCCAGGTCAACGGTCCTTTGGTCAGCGGGCAGGCGAGCAGTTCCAGCAATTTCGGGTCGACCGTGGCTTTGCGCCCGTCACGTCCGTCCGCCATCTCGCTTTTCCATTGTCCAACTGCCGCCGGCCTAAGTGTTGAGATTCAGGTCAGGCCGATTTCACCTGAATCATTGCGCTTACTGCAGGCTCGAGCCAAAATCCTCATCCTCGCGCGCCAGCGTAATTTCGGTGATGGCGATCAGCGTCTCGGCGCGCGTCTTCAGGTCCGCCGCCTCGAGCAGGGCCTGCTTCTCGGCCGGCCCATAGGGCGCCATCATCGACAGCGCGTTGACCAGCATGGCGTTCTCCGCGCGGCTCACGCTTTCCCAGTCGGCCTCGAGGTCGTTGGCCTGCAGATAGGCGCGGAACGCCTTGAGCAGGGCAGGGCGGTCGACCTCGGCACCGGCCGGATCCTCCTCGAGATCGGCGAGGAAGGGTGCCATCCGGCATTGCCGGAACGGCGTCTTGACCGCCAGCTCATCCGTGACGCGGAAGCGGCAGACGCCTTGCAGCGAGATCAGGTAGCGCCCGTCGCCGGTCTCGGCAAGCGAGATGATGCGCCCGGCGCAGCCGACGCTGCAAAGCTCGGGCTCGCCGTCGTCGCGCAGCGCGCCGTCGAGGCTGGGCTGGATCATGCCGATCAACCGCGGCCCGGCCATCGCCTCATCGATCATCTCCAGGTAGCGCGGCTCGAAAATGTTGAGCGGCATGCGGCCGCCGGGCAGCAGCAGCGCCCCGGCGAGCGGAAACACCGGGATCCTCGACGGCAGATCCCTGGCGAGCCGGTAGCGGGCGTTTCCGACCTGCACCTCAACCCTCCGCCTGCACTTCAACTCTCGAAAGCGTCGCCGGGCAGCGCATCAACTGCGATCTCCTCTTACGCAACCCAGCCTGTCTAAACCCTTAACCGGCAGGGGCAAGCCGCTGCCGCCTATCTGGCGCAGTTGGCGCCTTGCGCAAGACCCTCCTGGCAAAAGGGGCCGGCAGCCAAGCCGGCAAAACGCTCAGGAGAACAACAGCGACGACAGCTTGCGCCGCGCCGACAGCGTCGCCTCGTCGGTCATCCCCCATGCCTCGAAGAACTTCAAGAGCTGCGCACGCGCGCCATCGTCGTTCCACGTCCGGTCTGCCCTGACGATCGCCAGCAGGTTGTCGGCGGCCTGCATGCGCTCGCCGCGCGCATTCTGCACCATGGCCAAGTCGAACCGCGCCTGGTGATCGTTCGGGTTGGCGGCGAGCCGGCGTTCGAACTCGGCTGGATTGCCGAGCGCGGCGGCTTCCGCCGCGAGTGTCATCTTGGCGCGCAGAGCGGCAAGCGCCGGCGCATCCTTCTTGTCCTCCGGCGCCTTGGCAAGCATCGCCTCGGCGCCTTGGCTGTCGCCGGCCTCGAACAGGATCTCGCCGAGCCCGGCGATGGCCTCGATGGTTTCGGGCGACTGCTCGAGGATCGCATCATAGATGTCGGCCGCGGTCTGGGTGTCGCCTGCCTCGCGCGCCTCGGCGGCCGCGGCCAGCGCTTCGGTGATCTGCGGCGCGCCGCCGCCCCCCTTGCCGCCGACCTTCTGGATGAACTGCGTGATCTGGCTTTCCGGAATGGCGCCCATGAAGCCGTCGACCGGCTGGCCGTCCTTGAAGGCGATGACCGCGGGAATCGACTGGATGCCGAGCTGGCCGGCGACCGAGGGATGATCGTCGATGTTCATCTTGACCAGCCTGACCTTGCCGCCGGCAGCCTTGACCGCCTTTTCGAGCTGCGGCGTCAGCTGCTTGCACGGGCCGCACCAGGGCGCCCAGAAGTCGACCAGCACCGGCTGGCGGCGCGATTCCTGGATGACATCGGCCGCGAACGTCGCGGTCGTCGTGTCCTTGACGAGATCCGCGGCCGCAGGCGCCTCGCCGAGCGAGACCTTGCCGCGGTCCGCCCCGCCATAGTGCACCGATTGGGCGTACTGGCCGGCATTGCCGCCAAATGAGCCGCTGAACGGATTGTTGTCACTCATGTCGTCGCCCTTTCGGTCGCGTCGTCGCCGGCTTCGGGGTGCGGCGGGTTATTATCGGATTTCGGTTTCGCCATCCATGTGGCGATCAACCCGAGACTTTCAAGATAACAGGATCGTGGCCCGTTGCCTCGACGAATTTGACGAGATCGGCGGCGGCGATGGCCGTCGTCGCCTCATTGGTCAGCGGATGGCCGTTGATGACGTCGTGACTCATCAATTCCTGGTCCAGAACCACCTTGATCCGCCCGGCCGTGTCGTTGATCAGGCCGAAGATGGTAACCGCGCCGGGAATGACGCCGAGCAGCTCCATCAGCATTTCCGGCTTGCCGAAGGAGACGCGGCTGGCGGCGCCGATCAGATGGTGGATTTGCTTGAGGTCCACCACGGCCTCCTCGCCGACGGTGACGAGAAAGTAATTGTCCTTCTTGTCCTTGAGGAAGAGGTTCTTGGTGTGGCCGCCCGGGATCTCTCCGCGCAGCGCCTGCGAATCGGCGACCGTGAACAAGGGCGGGTGGCGCACCGTCGAGACGGAAATGCCGAGATCGGCAAGAAAGGCGTTAAGCTCGGCTTCGGTCTTCGGCATCGGTCCTCGCATCATCTGGAAAGCTTGTGCCGTTTACGGCGAACGATGCCCTTGGGGCAAGGTCGCCCGGCTGGGCCAACGCAATCCGCCGGTTCGAAACCAACCTTCCCTATAGGAAGAGCTAGCTCCAAAAAGACCGTCATTTCCCTGTTGCAATCGCCGCGCTCTTCGGCCATATAGGCGCGGCTTGCGGCCCAAGGCCGCGCGAGCGGGTGTAGCTCAGGGGTAGAGCACAACCTTGCCAAGGTTGGGGTCGGGCGTTCGAATCGCCTCACCCGCTCCAGTTTCCTTCAGGGAATCAAGCAAACGAAAAGCCGCGGTTCGCCGCGGCTTTTTCGCGTTTGTAGCCTTCAGAACAAGATTCCGTTGCGCGCCGTCCCCCATACTGTGGCGACGCAGTGAACGATCCCGATCGGCAGCGCCAGCAACGGCTTGGAGCGGATCAGAAGGATATAGATCGTGAATTGGGCGCATGCCGCGAGCAGCCCAGGCAAAGCGCCAGCGCCCGCCATCATCAGCAGCATCATCCAGGGGACCACGACGAAACCGGGAACGTTCGTTCCGTGCCCTGCGCCCATCGTGAAAAGCGCGATGAGGAACCCGACAAGGCCCAGGCCGACGCCGGCCGCGATTGTCTTCAGCATGACGCTGCTCTCCGCGATCTGTGGCTCGGCCCATGCTGGCCGGGCAAAATAGAGGAACGTCGCGACGGAAAGGAAGCGCCCTGCCGCCCACTCCTGACGGTTTGGCGCCTTTGCTGGAACAATTCCAGGAAAGTCCCTAACGGCTCTTCCTCCTCGCCGAAGCCTTCAGTCCGGAATTGCGCAAAAAAGGAAGTCGAGCGGTTCGGCGTTTCCATAAAACGAACCGCTCTACCCAAGCCTCGCCCTCGTCGTCCTCGGCGTCGCCAACAGCAGGCTCGTCTCGCTGCCGGTGATCCCGGGGATCAGCCGGATGCGACGCAGCACGGCGTCGAAGTCCGTGAGTGAGGCGGTGCCGAGTTCGACCACCAGGTCCCAGCGGCCGTTGGTGGTGTGGATGGTCGACACCTCGGGAAAGCCGCCGAGCGCCCTGATCACGCGGTCCGCGGCATGGCCCTCGATCTCGATCATCATCACGCCGCGTATCCTCTGGTCAACCGTGTCGGCGCGCAGCACCACCGTGTAGCCGATGATCTCGCCGGACTTTTCCAGCCGCCCCATCCGCGCCCTGACCGTCGCGCGCGAGACGCCGAGATCGAGCGCGAGATCGGAGACGCTGCGCCGCGCATCGTGCCTCAGAAGCGTCACCAGTCTCTCGTCGAGCGCGTCCATGTTGACCATTTCGAACAGCCGATATGCCCACTATGATAGATCGGCCTTTTCGAAATGCCAATTTACCCTATTCAAACCGCCAGGCAGCGGTGGTTCACTCCGGCAAATCAAACGCAAAAGCGGAAAGAAGTGATGCGCTGCAGGATCGTTGGCGCGCCGGTGCAGGACGGCGCGGGCCGGATGGGATGCGAGATGGGGCCGAGCGCGCTGCGCACCGCAGGGCTTGTCTCGGTGCTGTCGGAGCTTGGCCATGAGGTCGAGGACTGGGGGGCGGTTGAGAAGGCGGCGGCGCGCCCTGTCGCTCATGGCAATCTCGCCCTGAAGGCGCTGCCCGAAATCTCCGCCTGGACGGCGGCGATTTCCGAGACCGCCTACGCCGCGTCGAAGGATGCCATGCCGATCTTCCTCGGCGGCGACCACTCGATCTCCGCCGGCACGGTCTCCGGCGTGGCGCGCCGCGCCGCCGACCGCGGCCGGCCGCTCTTCGTGCTGTGGCTCGACGCCCACCCGGATTTCCACACGCTCGACACCACCACCAGCGGCAATCTGCACGGCGTGCCGCTCGCCTATGCCAGCGGCCGTCCCGGCTTCAACGGCTATTTCCCCGACCTGCCCGCCGCAGTCGACCCGGCCCGCGTCTGCACCATGGGCCTGCGCAGCGTCGATTCTGCCGAGCGCCGCGCGCTGAAGGAAGCGGGTGTGACCGTGCACGACATGCGCGCCATCGACGAGCACGGCATCGCCCCGCTGCTGCGCGCTTTCCTGGCCAGGATCGAAGAGGCAAACGGGCTGCTGCATGTCAGCCTCGACGTCGACTTCCTCGATCCCTCGATCGCGCCGGCCGTCGGCACCACGGTTCCCGGCGGCGCCACCTTCCGCGAGGCGCATCTGGTGATGGAGATGCTCTCCGACAGCGGCCTGGTCTCCAGCCTCGACCTGGTCGAACTGAACCCGTTCCTCGACGAACGCGGCCGTACCGCGACCCTGATGGTCGACCTTACCGCCAGCCTGATGGGCCGCCGCATCATGGACCGCCCGACCCGCAGCCATTCCGGAAGCCTCTGATCATGACCCAGCCGTCCCGCCTTGCCATCGTCCCCTTCGTCAGCGTCGACCGCATGATGAAGCTTGTGCTCGCCATCGGCCTCGAGCGCTTCCTCACCGAGCTTGCCGGCTATATCGAGGAGGATTTCCGCCGCTGGGAGCTGTTCGACAAGACGCCGCGCGTCGCCTCGCACAGCCATGACGGCGTCATCGAGCTGATGCCGACCAGCGACGGCCGCCTCTACGGCTTCAAATATGTCAACGGCCACCCGAAGAACATGCGCGAAGGCCGCCAGACCGTCACCGCCTTCGGCGTGCTCGCCGATGTCGGCTCCGGCTATCCGATGCTCTTGACCGAGATGACGATCCTGACGGCGCTGCGCACCGCCGCGACCTCGGCGGTTGCCGCCAAATATCTGGCACCGAAAGGGTCGCGCGCCATGGCCATCATCGGCAACGGCGCCCAGTCCGAGTTCCAGGCCGTCGCGTTCAAGGCGCTGCTCGGCATCGACCGGCTGCGGCTCTACGACATCGACCGCTCTGCTTCCGAAAAATGCGCCCGCAACCTCGCCGGCAAGGGCTTCGACATCACCATCTGTTCGACCGGGCAGGACGCGGTGGAAGGCGTCGACATCATCACCACGGTGACCGCCGACAAGCAGTACGCCACCATCCTCACCGACAACATGGTCGGCTCCGGCGTCCACATCAACGCCGTCGGCGGCGACTGTCCCGGCAAGACCGAGCTGCACCGCGATATCCTGTTGCGCTCCGACATTTTCGTCGAGTTTCCGCCGCAGACGCGCATCGAGGGCGAGATCCAGCAGCTTGAGGCCGATCATCCGGTGACCGAGCTGTGGCAGGTCATGACCGGCCAGGCCGAGGGCCGCAAGGCGAAGGAGCAGATCACGCTGTTCGATTCCGTCGGCTTCGCCACGGAGGATTTTTCCGCGCTGCGCTATGTCCGCGACCAGCTCCAGGCGACCGGCCTCTACGAGGAGCTCGACCTGCTCGCCGACCCCGACGAGCCGCGCGACCTGTTCGGCATGCTGCTCAGGGCCGCCATGCAGCCGGCGGCGTGAGGGAATGAGCGCGTGATCTCCCCCTTGCGGGGGAGATGGCCGGCAGGCCAGAGGGGGTCGCCTCGCGTGGAGCGCCAACCTCCATCTGCCGCAGCAGGCCGACTCCAGTCGGACCGACCCCCTCTGTCGCCTTCGGCGACATCTCCCCCTCAAGAGGGGAGATTACACGCTACTTCTGCAAAGCCGCGCAGCTTTCCCTCTCCACCAGCACTGGCGCCAGCACCTCGCGGCGCGACGGCGCCTCCGGCTCGCCGACGCGCTCGAGCAGCAGGCTCACCGCCCGCGTTCCGATCTTTTCGACCGGCTGCGCGATCGTCGTTAGCGGCGGCCATGTGGTGACCGCATAGGGGATGTCGTCGAAACCGATCAGCGACATGTCGTCGGGCACCCGCAAGCCGCGCGTGCGCAGCGCGGTGATGGCGCCCATGGCCATCAAATCGTTGCAGGCGAACACCGCCGTGATCTCCGGCGCCTGCGCCATCAGCCGCTCCATCGCCAGGCGGCCGCCGGCGAAATGATAGTCGGAATCGACCACCCACGAGGCAGGCAGGTCGATACCTGCCTCCGCAAGCGCCCGGGTAAAACCGCGCAGGCGGGCCGGGCTGGAGCTCGAATCGCGCGGACCGCCGATGACACCGATTTTGCTGTGGCCGAGCCCGACCAGATGGCGCCCGGCGAGATAGCCGCCGTGATCGTGGTCGACCAGCACGGAATCGACATGGACAGAATGGATCTCGCGGTCGAGCAGCACCGCCGGCAGGGCGGCGGACAGGTGCGAGAACACCCGCGCATGGTCGGACGAACCGGCGAAGATCAGCCCGTCGATCTGCTTTGCCATCAACACCGACAGATAGCGCTCTTCCTTCTCGGCGCTGCCATCCGAGTTGCACAGGATCACCGTATAGCCGGCCACGAAGCCGGCATCCTCGATCTGGCGCGCCACGCTGGCGAAGAACGGGTTGGAATTGTCCGGGAGCAGCAGGCCGATGGTCTTGGTCTCCCCGCGTCTCAGGCTCCGCGCCAGCGAGTTCGGGCTGTAGCGCAGGGCGGTTATCGCGGCGCGCACGCGCTCGGCCGTCTCCGGCTCGACATGGCGCGTGCGGTTCATCACATGCGAGACCGTTGCGACGGACACCCCCGCATAGCGCGCGACATCGGCAATTGTGGTCATGGTTCCCTCTGACCCTCTAGCGGATCCTCCGCAACAGCCTCTCCCGATAAGCGTCTAGGATGACGGCGAGCACGATGACAAGGCCAATCACGATCGGTTTGAAATTGTCGCCGACGCCGAGCAACTGCAGCCCGGTGCTGAGCACCTGCAGGATGCAGGCGCCGACCAGCGTGCCGATGATCGAGCCCTTGCCGCCGCTGAGGCTGGTGCCGCCGATGATGACGGCGGCGATTGCATTGAGCTCGTAGCCGACGCCTGCGATCGGGCTGCCGATGTTCAAGCGCAGCAGATAGACCATGGCCGCGATGCCGGCCGTCAGGCCGCTGATGGTGAAGGCCGCGACCTTGTAGAAATCCGGATTGTGGCCGGAGAGGCGCACCGCCTCGTCATTGGTGCCGACGGCGAAGATCATGCGGCCGAACACGGTGAAGCGCAGCACGAACCAGCCGGCCGCGATCACCAGCACCGCGACCAGAAAGATCGACGGCAGGAAGCCGCCGATGATCAGATTGCCGAAATCGACGAAACTCTGCGGCAGGCCGGTGATGGTCGAATTGTCGCTGACCACGCGCGCGGCGCCCGCCGCCATGTTGAGCATGCCGAGCGTGACGATGAAGGACGGGATCTTCCAGCGCGTCGAGATCCAGCCGTTGAGGAAGCCGCAGGCAGCACCGGTCGCCATGCAGGCGAGCAGCGCCAAAGTGATCGCGACGGCCGGCGACAGGCTTTCGTCGATCATGACGGTGGCGCCGACCACGGTGCAGAGCGCCAGCACCGAGCCGACCGAAAGGTCGATGCCGCCGGTGAGAATGACGAAGGTCATGCCGGCGGCGAGCACGGTGTTTATGGCGATCTGCACGAAGATCTTCAGCGCGTTGCCGGGCGTGGCGAAGTAAGGCGCTGTGAGCGAGAAGAACAGCGTGATCAGCACCAGCGCCAGAAGCACGCCGGCGTCGCGGATCAGGACGCGCAGGAACTTCGCCTTGCCGGGAGAAACAGGCGCCGACACGAGGGTTTCGGACGTCTCGCTCATGGTCGCACATACTCCTGGTAGGCGAGCGACAGGATGCGCTCCTGGTCGAATTCGGCTCGCGGCACCTCGCCGACGATCTTGTTCTTGGAAAAGACGATGATGCGATGGCACATGCCCATCAGCTCGGGCAGGTCGGAAGACACCATGATGATGCCTTTTTGAGCCGCCGCCAGCATCCACAGAAGCTGGTAGATCTCGCGCCGCGCGCCGATGTCGACGCCGCGCGTCGGCTCGTCGAGGATCAGCGTCGAGGTGCCGCGGAACAGCCACTTGGCCAGTACCACCTTCTGCTGGTTGCCGCCCGAGAGGTTGCGCACCGCCTGCTCGATCGAGCTTGCCTTGACGCGCAGCTGGCCGATGAGATCGTTCGCTGCCGCGGCTTCGGCCCGGCGGTTGACCAGCCCGTGGCGCGACACCTTGCCGAGATCGGTGATGGTGATGTTCTTGTCCACGGCCAGATCGAGCAGCAGGCCCTGGCCTTTGCGATCCTCGGTAAGCAGGCTGAGCCCATGCCGCACGGCATCCTTGGGCGCCGTGATCGCCACCGGCTTGCCGTCGATCTCGACGACGCCGTCGAGCCTCGGATCGGCGCCGAACAGGGCCCGCATGGCTTCGGTCCGGCCGCTGCCGACCAGACCGGCCACGCCCAAGATCTCGCCGTGGCGGACGTTGAAGGAAATTTCGGGCGTCACGGCGCTGCGCTTCAGATTGGTGACGCTGAGCGCGACCTTGCCCGGCACGATCGAGGCGTCGAAGCCGAATTCGTCGGCGATGTCGCGGCCGATCATCATGCGCACGACATCCGGCACGCTGAGGCCGTGGAGGTCGCGGGTCGCGACCAGCCTGCCGTTGCGCAAGATTGTCACCCGGTCGCCGATCTCGAACACTTCGTGCAGCCGGTGCGAGATGTAGATGATGGTGACGCCCCTGGCCTTCAGCCGCTTGATGATAGCGAACAGCCGCCCGATCTCCGGCGGCGTCAGCGTCGCCGTCGGCTCGTCGAGCACCAGCAGCTTGCTGTCGTAGCTCAGCGCTTTGGCGATCTCGACCAGCTGCATCTGCGCGACGCCAAGCGCTTCGACCCGCGTCCTCGGATCGACATCGAGCCCGACTTCCTTGAGCAGCGCGACGGCGCGCCGGTTGAGCGCCTTGCGGTCGACGATGCCGAAGGCGCGGCGCGGCAGGTTTTCCAGCATCAGGTTCTCGGCGATGCTGAGATAGGGCAGTAGGTTCAGCTCCTGGTGCACGATGCGGATGCCGCTTAGCTGCGCGTCATGCGGCGTCTTCGGCTGATAGGGCTGGCCGTTGAAGGCGATCGTCCCGCTGTCCGGCTGGTAAATGCCGGCCAAGAGCTTGATCAGCGTCGATTTGCCGGCGCCGTTCTCGCCGAGGACGATATGCGTCTCGCCGCGCGCGATCGACAGCGAGACGTCGCTCAGCGCGACCACGCCGGGAAAGATTTTTCCTACCCCTTCAAGGGAAAGAACCCCATCGTCCATGCAGCAATCCTGAATGGCGCTCATCGCCGCCGGCTGCTTGCCGGCGGCGATGATGAGACAAGCGAATGGATGGCGCCAGAGGGAGTCCCGGCGCCTGTGCTCGCCTCAGGCGGTGATCAGCTTGACGTCGGTCTTGACCCAGCCCGAGAACTTCTCGCCGGCAAGCTCGCGCAGGCCGTAGTCGATGCCCATGGCCGCCATCTGCGCGCCATACTGCTCGACCGTGGCGAGCATCTTGCCTTCCTTGAGCAGCGGGCCGACGGCCGGAATGTTGTCGAAGCCGACCACCTTGATCTGACCCGACTTGCCGGCCGCGTCGATCGCCTTGACCACGCCGAGCGCCATCGAGTCGTTCGCCGCCATCACGCCCTGGATGTCCGGGTGCTGGGTGAGGAAGTTGGTCATCAGCGTGTTGGCTTCCTCGGTCTCCCAATGCGCGGTCTTCGAATCGAGCAGGTCGAGGCCGTGCTCCTTCACCGAATCGTCGAAGCCGAGCTTGCGCTGCTTGGCGTTGTCGGCTTCCGGATTGCCTTCGAGGATGACGACCTTGCCGCCCTTGCCCAGCGCCTTGCCGAGCGCGTCGCCGGCGAGCTTGGCGCCGGCGCGGTTGTCCGGCCCGAAGAAGGCAAGGTCGATGCCGGCCTTCTTCTTGGCCTCATCGTCGAGCGCGACGTCGATGTTGATGACCTTGATGCCGGCCTTCAGCGCCTTGGCGATCGGCGTGACCATCGCCTTCGAATCGGCCGGCGCCACGACGATGATCTTGTAGTTCTGGGTGATGAAGTTCTCGATCGCATCGACTTGCGCGGCGAAATCGCGCTCGTCCTTCATGCCGACGGCGGCGAAATCGAACTTGTCCTTGTTCTTGGCCGCATAGTCCTCCGCGCCGGCCTGCATCTGCTTGAAGAACTCGTTGGCCAAAGACTTCATGACCAGGCCTACCTTCGGCTTGTCGGCCGCAAACGCCGGACCGAACGGCAGCGCAAGCGCGCCGGCCGCCAGCGCGCTTGTCTTGAGGAACCGACGACGCGAGAACGATCCCAGGTCGAGCCTGCGGGTATTTGAAACCTTGCTCATACTTTCCTCCTCCTGAATGGGCGTAATCGGTTACGTAACCGATTACGCAAAAAACTACTGCTTGTCTTCGTCGGATGTCAACACGCTCGCGGAGGAAGCGTACCCGAGCGGCCTGCCGGGCGGATATCGCAGCGTCGGCCCGGCTTAGGTCTGCCGCTGGCTATTTCCCAGCCGGAGTTCGACGCTCTCGTCGGGCAAATGCCTTTGCGCATAGGCGGGGATCTTGAACCGCTTGCGGTATGCGCCGGGCGCCAGCCCCGTCACACGTTTGAACAAGCGACGGAAGAACGCAGGCTCTTCGTACCCGACCTGCCAGCTGACGTCGTCGATTGACGCGTCGGTGCGCTCCAGTCGGCGCTTGGCGTCCTCGATCCTCAAGCGCTGTACATAGGCGATCGGGCTCAGGCCGGTCGCACTCGTGAAACGGCGTTTGAAGGTGCGCTCCGTGAGCTGGGCGCAGCGGATCATCTCTTCTATGGGATTGGCGACCGAAAATCGGGTGGCGATCAAGTCCTGCGCCGCCTGAACGGCAAGATCGCCATGATCCTTGCGACCCTCAAAGATGATGTAGGGCGCAAGACCGTTCCTGATGCCACTGCAGCGCGAATGAGCGCGCCACGGCCTGGGCTGCGGTCGCGCCGGCGTGTCGGGCGATCAGGTACAACACCAGATCATGCCAGGTCATGGAAGCACCCGAGGAGATGAGCTCCTCTCGCTTGCCCGACACCACCAGCACACGATCCGGGTGGATAGGCACTTGTGGAAACGTCCGGCCGAAGTCGCCGGCGTAGCCATAATGCACGGTCGCGTCCACGCCATCGAACAGACCGGTTTCGGCAAGCAGGAAGATGCCTGAGCACGCCGAGCACAAGAGCGCGCCGCGGCCATGCATGGCGCGGAACCACTCGATCAGTTCCGGATGCAGGTCCTTTCGCCAGCCGTTCGGCCCAAGCAGGATCGAAGGAACAATGACGATGTCGGTCATATCCACCTCCGCCACACTTCGCTGAACCATGACCGGCACGCGGCTGGCCAGTTCCAGAGCGCCCGTTTCTAGGCCGACGATCTCAATCTCGAAGGGCGGAGCCTGGCGCGGCTCGCTGCCCGGCAGCGGCATTATTTTGAAGGCATTCATCACGTCGAAGATGCCCGACAACGTGGACACCACGGCCTCTGGAATGGCCACCAGACTCACGTGAAGCGGCTCGGATGCGGCAGTGGTGAAGTGACGATGCATGTCGGCTAATCCATGTCGCAGGTGCCGCAACCATAGCGCCCGGCGCGCGCGGCCGCCAGTTTCTCTCCTGACGACGGGCCAGTGGCACAAATGGCCCGATTCTGGAGAGTCGCGCTCTCCCGTTTCTTCCCTGTTCCTGCGATTCAGCCGCTGCCTCGGGATTGCCCGAGCGCTTGGACAGGAGACTTGGACATGGAGCATACCCACAACCATAAGATCGATCCGGCAAAACTCGATGCGCTCGTCGCGCGAGCGATCGGTGATATTTCGGCCGGCTACGGCGGAGTCATGATCAGCCTCGGCCACCGTCTCGGTCTTTACAAGGCCATGGCGGGCCTCGGACCCCTCAGTGCCCGCGCGCTCGCGGGGCGGGCCGGCTGTGCCGAACGTTACGTACGCGAATGGCTCAATTCCCAAGTGGCGGGCGGCTATATCGTCTACCACCCGGTCAGCGACACCTACGAGTTGACACCCGAACAGGAAGTCGTGCTCGCCGACGAGGACAGCGCCGTCTTCATTCCCAACGCTTGGGCGGTGCCCGCTTCGATGTGGGCCGACGAAGAGAAGGCCGTAGAGGCTTTCCGCACCGGCAAGGGCATCGCCTGGGGAGATCATGACGGACGCCTGGCCTGCGGCGTGGCCGCCTTTTACCGGAACGGCTACAAGGCCAGTCTCGTGAGCGAATGGCTGCCATCCCTGGAGGGCGTCGTCGAGAAGCTCAGGACTGGTGCGCTTGTCGCCGACATCGGGTGCGGTCACGGCCATTCGACGGCGCTCATGGCAAAGGCCTTTCCGGCTTCCCGCTTCCATGGCTTCGACAATCACGAAGACTCGCTGGTGGAGGCCCGTCGCGGCGCCGCCAAGCAGAGCTTGGAAGGGCGCGTGGCGTTCGAAAAGGCGCGGGCCGACGACTACCCGGGCAGCGGCTACGATCTGATCTGCTTCTTTGATGCTCTGCATGACATGGGCGATCCTGTCGCCGCGGCAGTGCATGCATCAAAGGCGCTGGCGCCGGACGGGACGGTGATGCTGGTCGAGCCTTTCGCCAATGACCGGGTCGAGGACAACATCTCGCCGGTGGCGAGAATGTATTACGCGGCCTCCACCACCATCTGCTGCGCCCACGCTATTTCGGACGGCGGCCGCCTCGTGCTGGGCGCCCAGGCCGGCGAGGCACGGCTGGCGGAAGTGTTCCGCAAGGCCGGGTTCACCCGTTTCCGTCGTGCCTTCGAGACGCCGTTCAACTTGGTCCTCGAGGCCCGGCTCTGACCTTCGAAAGCTAACACCGGTCGGTCGCAGCGGACGACTTCCGGCCTCGCGGCGCAAAGGGGGCGCGGGGCGGGCGGCAATCCCTTCGATCCCAACAAACAGGAGACTGATCATGAAAAACATTCTCACAGGCATAGGCTTCGCCATCGCTACCGTACTTGCCGCACCGCTCGCCGTTGCGCAGGAACTGCCGGCGGCCGAGCAGACCTACAAGGAAATCGAGGCGACGCTCGGCATCGTGCCGAGCCATATCAAGGCCTATCCAAAGTCGGCAGTCGCCGGCGCTTGGGCGATGTTCAAGGGTCTCGAGCTTCAACCCAAGAACAACGCTCTCGAACCGAAGGTAAAGTCGCTCATCAACGTCGCGGTGGCGGCGCAGATTCCGTGCCGTTACTGCATCTGGCTGGAAACCAAGATGGCCAAGGACCGCGGCGCCACCGACGAGGAGGTCGCCGAAGCCGTGGCCCATGCCGGCTACGTCCGGCACTGGAGCGCCGTGCTGAATGGCCTGCAGATCGACTTCGAAACCTTCAAGACCGAATTTGGCGGCGACTGACGGCAGGCGGTGCCCGGCGTTTCAACCGGGCACCGCCCCTTCCTGCACGCCCCACCACATGGGAACTCTCATGGAACTGCTCATCAACGCGGCGAACATTCTTTACGTGATTGCCTACTTCACAATGGACATGCTGCGCCTGCGAATGCTCACCCTGACGGCGGCAACCTGCCTGGCAGTATACTTCTACTGCCAGCCCGTCCCGATGTTGAACGTCGTGGCATGGAACGTCTTCTTCATCGGCCTGAACGTGGTCCACATCACCCGGATCGTGCGCGAGCGGTACACTGGCGCAGCGAGCTGATTGCCGGTGGCAGTGCCTCAAAGCATCGGGTGCGCCGATTCGATCATGGCCCCGAAATCGAGTTTGGTCTCGCCTCGCGGCCGTCGAATCGCTCGATTGATCACCGCCAGCCGAGTGCCGGCGCGACGTGCTTCAGGATCGCCTCGATGACATGGGCGTTGTAGTCGACGCCGAGCTGGTTGGGCACGGTGAGAAGCAGCGTGTCGGCCTCGGCGATCGCCTCGTCTTGCCTGAGCTGCTCAACCAGCAGATCCGGCTCGGCGGCGTAGGTACGGCCGAAAACGGCGCGCTTTTCCGGCTCGATATAGCCAAAATGATCCTCGCCCTCGCTGCCGCCGAAATAGGCGCGGTCCATGTCGTTGACCAAGGCGAAGATGCTGCGGCTCACCGACACGCGCGGCTCGCGCGCATGGCCGGCTTCCTTCCAGGCTGCGCGGAAGGCTCTTATCTGCTCAGCCTGCTGGATGTGCAGCGGCTGGCCGCCCTCGTCGAATTTCAGCGTCGAGCTCTGCAGGTTCATGCCGAGCTTGGCCGCCCATTCGGCGGTGGCGTTGGTGGCCGCGCCCCACCAGATGCGTTCGCGCAGGCCGGCCGAGAACGGCTCGAGCCTGAGCAGCCCAGGGGGATTGGGAAACATCGGCCGCGGATTGGGCTGGGCGAAGCCTTCGCCGCGCAACAGATCGAGGAGGATCTCGGCGTGGCGGCGCGCCATGTCGGCATCGGTCTTGCCCTCTTCCGGCACGTAGCCGAAATAGCGCCAGCCATCGATCACCTGCTCGGGCGAGCCGCGGCTGATACCGAGCTGCAGCCGGCCGCCGGCGATGAGGTCGGCCGCACCCGCATCTTCGGCCATGTAGAGCGGGTTCTCGTAGCGCATGTCGATGACGGCGGTGCCGAGCTCGATACGCTTGGTCTTCGCGCCGGCCGCGGCAAGCAGCGGAAACGGCGAGGCGAGCTGGCGGGCGAAATGGTGGACGCGGAAATAGGCGCCGTCGGCGCCGAGCTCCTCGGCCGCGACTGCAAGGTCGATCGACTGCAGCAACGCGTCGGCGCCCGAGCGCGTGCCCGATTGCGGGGCGGGCGACCAGTGCCCGAACGACAGAAATCCGATCTTCTTCATGCGCTCCGTTCCGCGTCGGGCGGCCCGCTGAACCGCTCGTGTTCTTGTGTTGCTCCAGCGCAATACCAGGAAAACGTGCGACGGCGTTCCGCCGCGGAATTGCGCAATGCAACGCAAATAGTTGAAGCCGTGCGGCTATTCAACGAAACGCGACCGGATACAGACCGTCAATCGATCCGGATCCAGACGCCCTTGGTGTTGAGATATTCGTCGAGATGCTCGGCGCCGCCCTCGCGGCCGTAACCGCTCATCTTGTAGCCTCCGAACGGCACGGCCGGGTCGATCGCGTGATAGGTGTTGACCCAGACCGAGCCGGCGCGCAGCCGGTTGGCGAGCTGGTGCGCCTTGCCGACATCCTTGGTGAACACGCCGGCGCCGAGACCGTAGGGCGTGTCGTTGCCGCGCCGCACCGCTTCGTCCAGCGTGTCGAAGGGCAGCGCCGAGATGATCGGCCCGAAGATTTCCTCGCGCGCGATGCGCATGCCGTCGGTGACGCCGGAAAACACGCCGGGCGTCATGAAATTGCCTGCGGCCAGCGCGCCCTTGGTCATGCGCTCACCACCTGTCACCAGCCGCGCGCCCTCGCGCGCGCCGTCCGCGATGAAGCCCGTCACGCGCTCGAGCTGTCTTGGCGAGATCAGCGGTCCGATCTCGGTCTCGGGGTCGGCGCCGTCGCCGATCCGCAGCTTTGCCGCGAAGGCCGCGACGCGTTCGACGAATTCGTCATAGATCGGCCGTTCGACGAAGAGCCGGGAGCCGGCGATGCAGACCTGGCCGGAATTCGCGAAGACCGACATGGCCGCCACCGGCACGGCGCGCTCGATGTCGGCATCGGCGAGCACGATCACCGGCGATTTGCCGCCTAGCTCCAGCGACACGCGCTTCATGTTGGCGGCCGAGGCGCGCAGAATCGCCTGGCCGGTGGCGGTCGAGCCGGTGAAGACCACCTTGTCGACATCCATATGCGCCGCGAGCGGCGCACCGGCTTCCGCGCCCGTGCCGGTCACGACGTTGACGACGCCCGGCGGCACGCCGGCCTCCTGCATCAGGTCGGCGATCAGAAGCGGCGTCAGCGGTGCCTCTTCCGACGGTTTCAGCACGATGGTGCAGCCGGTGGCCAGGGCTGGGCCGATCTTCCAGATCGAGGCGGCGGTGGGCGCATTCCACGGAATGATCGCGCCGACCACGCCGACCGGCTCCTTGCGCGTGTAGGAGACGATCTCGCCGGGCAGCGAATTGCCGATCGTCTGGCCGTGGATCGACGTCGCCATGCCGGCATAGAAGCGCAGCATGCCGAGCACGCGGTTGCGGTTGGCCAAAGTGCGGGTGATCGGCATGCCCATGTCGGTGGTGTCGGAAAGCGCCAACTCTTCCCAATGCCGTTCCATGAGATCGGCGATCTTCAACAGCAGCAGCTGGCGCTCATAGGGCTTGAGGCGGCTCCACGGTCCCTCGAAGGCGCGCCGCGCGGCGGCCACTGCCAGGTCGACGTCCTTGGAATCCGCAAGCGGCACGGTGCCCAGCACCGCGCCGGTGGCGGGGTTGCGCGTCTCGAAAGTCCGGCCGCTCACCGCATCGCGCCACTCACCGTCGATCATCATCTGCCGGTGCCGGCCGTCGATCGGCGTGCGCAGGGGAAGGTCTCTCACCGATAACGTCATCTGAAGCCGCTTCCTCTGATGAGCATGGCCTTATGCCACCGGCCTGCGCACGGGCGCAAGTTCGCCGCCGCGGTCGAGAATGTGCAGCCGGCGACGGCTGATTTGTCCATCCGCCATACTTTGTGCGTCATCGCCTGTTGAACAAGGCTGAACCGGCCCCGCCTTCCGAAAAGGGCGGCGAAACACGGACCTCGGTAGCCATTCATGCATGACCTGACGCCCGTTCTCTCCACCGTGGCCGCTTCGTTCCTGGCGTCCTTTGTTGAGGTGGTCGAAGCCTTCACCATCGTGCTGGCCGTCGGCGTGACGCGCGGCTGGCGGCCGGCGCTGACAGGCGCCGTCTCGGCGCTCGCCGTGCTGGCGGCGCTGGTGCTGGCTTTCGGACCGCTGCTGCAGCTGATCCCGATCACGCTCCTGCAATTCGTGGTCGGCGTGCTTCTTATCCTGTTCGGCATGCGCTGGCTGCGCAAGGCGATCCTGCGCAGCGCCGGGATCATCGCGCTCCGCGACGAAGAGGCAGCCTTTTCCAGGGAAACCGACGCGCTGACCCGCTACGCCAACGATCGTCGCGCCGGCTATCTGGCCGGCGTGGCGGCCTTCAAGGCGGTGCTGCTCGAAGGAGTCGAGGTGGTGTTCATCGTCATTGCAGTCGGGACCGCGCATGGCCAGACGCTCTATGCCGGTCTCGG
Source organism: Mesorhizobium sp. M1A.F.Ca.IN.020.03.2.1 (assembly GCF_004023205.1). Lineage (NCBI taxonomy): Bacteria > Pseudomonadati > Pseudomonadota > Alphaproteobacteria > Hyphomicrobiales > Phyllobacteriaceae > Mesorhizobium > Mesorhizobium sp. M1A.F.Ca.IN.020.03.2.1. The sequence continues at coordinate 21,531 of NZ_RZSV01000047.1, forward strand.
AGCGCTGGCCGCATTCGTGCTTGTAATGCTGATCGGCCTCGCCATGCACCGGCCGCTGGCGCGTGTGCCGGAAAATGCGCTCAAATTCGTGGTCGGCCTGATGCTGACCAGTTTCGGCGTGTTCTGGACAGGCGAAGGCCTCGGCGCCGAATGGCCGGGCGAGGATTTTGCGCTGCTTGCCATCTTCGTCGTCATCGCCGCGGCATCCTTCGCCATGGTGCGCTGGCTGCGCAACGCCCACGTGGCTGCTGCCAAAGCAATTCCAGGAAAAGTGTGAAACGGTTTTCCGTCCGGAATTGCGGTCAAAAAGAAACAGAGCGGCTTGCCGTTTCCGTGAAATGGTGAACCGCTCGAAGGGAATTGCCCGATGAAAATCGTCCGCCTCGTCCTGAAGGAGCTCGTCGGCATGTTCGTCGACGACGGCAGCCTTGCGCTTCTGGCACTGCTTCTGATCGCTTTGGTCGCCGGCGCCGTGAAGCTTCTGGCGCTGCCGCCGCTCCTCGGCGCTGTCCTGATCCTGATCGGCTGCCTGGCGATCCTTTTGGAAAGCACAAGGCGCGGCGCGCGCGGCGGAGGCAAAGGCTAAGCCGGCCTGATGGGTGGCGCGGGCCAATTCGACGCGACGCGCTTTAGGCTCGGAGGGCGCGACTTTCCTCGCCGATCGCGCGTTTGACGAAAAGCTCGGCGTGCTCGGCCCACTGGATTTCTGTGACGTTGTTCTCGCGAACCGATCGCTTGAAAGCTTCCCGCAACGCGTCGAGTTCAAACACCGACAACCGTCCGAGCGTATCGTGTTTCGACGTGCGAATTTCCATCACGCAGCCCAACAGCCCAAGTCATAAAGAGGTATATGCTTCGCCAGCTCGGACTCAAGGCATTGCCCCTGACTTCTTTTGGGTGCAATCGCTGGGCTTTTTAGCTCGGGCAGCGAAACGCCCAATCGCAATCAGTAGATTGTGAACAAGGTCGGCAGCATGCCGATCATACGAAAATGCTCGACCGCCTCGATAAGCGGAAAGAAGGCCAGAAAATATAGGCCGTCCCGGAACGTGCTTTTCAGCGCGCTGGTGGAAAAGACCCAGTGGTCCTCGTCGCGGTAGAGCATCGGATTCGGCCAGAAACGCGGCGTCCGCTCGGCATAGGCCGTGTAGGCGGCGCCGAACTTGCCGGACAGGAACTCGGCCTCCCGGCCGGCGGTGAACGGGAAGACGAGGAAGCTTGCAAGCCCAAGCATCGCCGCGGCCAGCACCGATCCGAACATCAGCCCGATACCCACCGCTCCGATGATCGAGAAGAAATAGAGCGGATTGCGGCTCATCGAGAACGGACCGGAGACGACCAGCTCGTCGTTCTTCCTGCCGCCGACATAAAGAATGCTCCACAGCCGGCCGAGAAAGCAGACGAGCACGAAGCCGAAGCCGGCCGTCTCCATCAGCTCGTGTCCGCTCGAGCCCTCGCTGAGGAACGGCTTGGCAAACAGCAGCAAGACGATGGCCGTCACTGCGGCGACCTGGACGACGATCAGGCGCTTGTGCTGGTCGAAGGCCTTTGGCGCTGACTTGAGCGATGTGTAAGCCATTCGATTTGAGTCACTCCGGCCGGGCCAGCGCTCCCCTAACCTTTCTCGCGCCCGGCGGCGAGGTCTTCCCATTATTTTCGATCATTCTTACGAATTTGTAAGGACCCGGACAGGCCTGCGTAAGTCCGGCTTGTGGGAATGGGGCCTCGCCGATGCTACCGTGCCGCTTGAACTCGACACCGGACGATAGGCCAAGATGCGACTGCTGCTGGTTGAGGATGACCCAAGGACTGCCGACTACATCGTCAGGGGACTGAGCGAGGCCGGGCACGCCTGCGATCTCCTGCGCAATGGCCACGAAGCGCTCGCCGCGGCAACCCGCAATGCCTATGACGTCATCGTTGCCGACCGTATGGTCCCCGGTCTCGACGGCCTGTCGATGATCAAGGCGGTGCGAGCGGCGGGCATCAAGACGCCGGCGATATTCCTGACCTCGATCGGCGGCGTCGACGACCGGGTGGAAGGGCTGGAGGCCGGCGGCGACGACTATCTGGTCAAGCCCTTCGCCTTTTCCGAACTGCTTGCCCGCATCAACGCGCTCGGCCGGAGGCCGGCGGCGCAGGAGCAGAAGACCAGCCTTCGTGTCGCCGACCTCGAAATGGACCTGATCATGCGGCGCGTGACCAGGCAGGGCAGGACCATCGACCTGCAGCCCCGGGAGTTCAGCCTGCTCGAAGTGCTGATGCGCGGCGAGGGCCGGGTGATTACCCGCACCATGCTTCTGGAGCGCGTCTGGGACTTCCATTTCGACCCCAAGACCAGCGTCGTCGAAACCCATATCAGCCGGCTCAGGGCCAAGGTCGACAGGCCGTTCGACGTGCCGCTCATCCATACCGTGCGCAACACCGGCTACAGCCTGCACGCGCAGGGTTGACGATCCATGCCTGATCGCATCTCGCGCCTCCGGCCGGCTGTCCGTATATAAGCGACATGGCGATGCTGGACTCCACAAGGCAATGGGCGCTTCGCATGAAGCGCGACGTCGTGGCGCTCTGGCTTGCCGCCCGCGATCCACGCGTCCCCTGGTACGCAAAGGTCGTGGCCGGCGCGGTCGCGGCCTATGCGCTGAGCCCTGTCGACCTCATTCCGGATTTCATTCCGATCATCGGCTATCTGGACGATCTTGTAATCGTTCCGCTCGGCATCCTGCTTGCGGTAAAGCTGGTTCCGGCCGGGCTCATGCGGGAATTCCGCGACACCGCCACGCGCAGCACCCGGCCGGTCAGCCTGACCGGTCTGATCTTCATGATTGCCGTCTGGATCGTGGCGGCCCTGGCCCTGCTATGGCTGTTCTGGCCGAGCCCCGCCTGAAACGATGAAGGAAGCACGCCCCAGCCTGCTGCGCAGCACGCCGTTCCGCCTGGCACTGACCTTTGCCTTCCTGTTCGTGCTCGCCTTCATCCTGTCCGGCGCGGTCGTCTATCAGCTGATGAGCGCCGATCTGGCGAGGCGGCTCGATAAGTCCATCAAGGAGACCTATTCGGTCGTTGCCCTGACCTATGCCGCCAACGACAAGGAGGATCTTGTCGCCTCGGTCAACAACAACGCCGACCTCAGCCCCGACAAGGACCAGCTTTTCTCGCTGACCGACCCCGCCGGCAACCGTCTGGCAGGCAATTTCACCGCCTCCGGCCTGCCCGACGGTTTCTCGATGTTCGCCGCCAGATTGCCGGGCGTGCCGCCCGACACGATGTACCGCGCCTATACCGGCGAGGTCGGCGGCAACAATCTGACGGTTGCCTTCTCGCTTGCCGAGACGGACGAGTTGAAGACCATCGTGCTGATGAGCTTCGGCTGGGGCACGCTGTTTATCACCGGGCTCGCCATTGCCGGCGGCGCCCTGCTCGCCTCGCGCGTCCAGCGGCGGCTCGACGGCATTGCCGCCACCATGGTCGACGTCTCGCACGGACGGCTCGACGCGCGCATCCCGTTGACCGGCAATGGCGACGACATCGACGCCGTGTCCACCCAGGTGAACGCAGCCCTCGACCGCTTGTCGGGCCTGGTCGACGGCATGCGGGAGGTGAGCGCCAACATCGCGCACGACCTGAAGACGCCGCTCAACCGCCTGCAGATGATCCTGGAGCAGGCTGCCGACAAGACCGCCTCCGGCGAGACCGTTTCAGCCGAGCTGGCCGATGCGCGCAGCGAAAGCCGGCAGATCAACGACACCTTCGATGCGCTGCTGCGCATCGCTCAGATCGAGGCCGGCGCGCGCAAGGCCCGCTTTGTCGATCTCGACGTCGGCAGTGTCGTCGACACCATCGGCGAGGTCTATGCCGACGTCGCCGAGGATGACGGAAAATCGTTGTCGACGACGCTCGTTCCGGACACCAAATGGTACGTCCACGGGGACCGCGACCTGCTGATGCAGATGCTCGCCAACCTAGTCGAGAACGCGCTCAGGCACTGTCCCCCCGGCACAGCGATCGAGCTGTCGGTGACAAAGCAGGGCGAGCGTGTCCTCGTCCATGTCCGCGACGATGGGCCCGGCATTCCGGCCGGCGAGCGCGAAAAGGTCTTTCAGCGGCTTTACCGGCTGGATTCCAGCCGCACGACGCCGGGCAGCGGCCTCGGCCTAAGCCTCGTCAAGGCGGTCGCCGACCTGCATGGCGCGTCGATCACGCTGGAGGACAACCATCCAGGGCTTGCCGTCATCGTCGACTTCCCCGCGGTGAGGGAGCCGGCCGCCTGACGGCGGGCTTCAGCGCACGCCCGCCCTGCGAAAATCGGAGGGCGACATGCCGGCAAGCTTGCGGAACGACTTGTTGAAGGCGCTGAGCGAGCCGAAGCCCGAGTCCATGGCGACCTTCAGCACATTGGCGCCCTCATGCATCAAAAGCGCCTGGGCATAGCTCAGCCGCAGCAGATTGACATATTCGTTGAGCGTCATGCCGGTCGATTTCTTGAACAGGCTCATGGCGTATTTCGGATGGATGTCGGCCGCCGCCGCGATGTTCACGCAGTCGATGTCGTAGAGGAAATTCTCGGCGATGAAATCGCACATGCGCCCGACATTTCGCGAGGACTGCTGGTCGAAGGCGCTGCCGGCGCCGTGTCCGGACGCGGTTGCCGGCACCAGCCGGTACGGCTCGAAGCGCACGCGCTCCAACCGCAAGAGCAGCTCGTTGACGGCGTGTTCGGCCTTGGCCGCATCGCCCGAGCGCGCATACTCGTTCCAGCGCTTGAAATTGTCGTTGTCGGACTGGTCGGTGGCATTCGTCACCAGCGTCGCGCCCGTCATCAGCCGATGCCGGACATCGGCCGGCAGATGCAGCCTGAAGAAATGCACCAGCGGCAGATGCGCGCCGGCATAGATGGCGTCATCGGTGAGATCATCCATCTGGTGCGGCAGCCCGCCCCAGAACAGGCACATCTCACCGGCAGAGAGCGCGATCTCATGCTCCGCCATGCGGTAGTGCACGCTGCCGCGCACGATGAAGTTGACCTCGACCTGGGCGTGCCAATGCGGCTTCAGCATCACCAACGGCTGGTTGTGGAACATCTGCAAGGCCAGCGGCAGGCCTTCGACGCTGCTCGCGCCTGGCTGGTAGAACGGACGCTGAGGCATCTTACTTTCCGCCAATTTCTTATTCCCTTTGTCGGGGACAAGCCTTCCGCGCCGCATAATCTAGCCAGGCTCACGGTGAGAGAGCAAACGAAATGGGAGGATTTCAATGCGCACCACACTGACCTGCGCCGCGCTTTTGCTTGCCCTGGGCTCCGGCCCCGCTTTGGCGCAATCCGGCGAACTCACGATCTGGAGCTGGAACATCGCCGCTTCGTCGCTGAAGGCCACCGTCGAAGGCTTCAACAAGAAGTACCCCGACATCAAGGTCACCGTTCAGGACCTCGGCAACCAGCCGACCTATGACAAGTCGATCGCCGGCTGCGCCGCCGGTGGCGTCGGTCTGCCCGACATCGTCTCGATCGAGAACGGCGAGGCCGAGAACTATTGGAGCCAGTTCCCGGACTGCTTCGTCGACCTGCACACGCTGGGCTACAGCGCGGAAGACCAGAAGAAATTCCCCGATTTCAAGCGCACCGAGCTCGAGGTCGGCGACAAGGCCTATGCGATGCCCTGGGATTCCGGCCCGGTCGCCGTCTTCTACCGCCGCGACTTCTACGAGAAGGCCGGTGTCGACCCCGCATCGATCAAGACCTGGGATGATTTCATCGCCGCCGGCAAGAAGATCCAGGCCGCCAACCCCGGCGTCATAATGACCAACGCCGACTTCAACGGCGATACCGAATTCTTCCGCATGATCTCCAATGAGCAGGGCTGCGCCTATTTCGCCGAGGACGGCCAGTCGATCACGGTCAACCAGCCGAAATGCGTCGACGCCATGACCAAGGTCAAGGAAATGAAGGACGCCGGCATCGTTTCTTCCGCCGACTGGTCGACCAAGATCACCAACAACACCGCCGGCACGGTCGCCACCCAGGTCTATGGCGGCTGGTATGAGGGCACGATCCGCACCGAATCGCCGAAGGAAAGCGGCAAATGGGGCGTCTACCTGATGCCGAGCCTGACCGCCGACGGCCCGCGCGCCGCCAATCTCGGCGGCTCCTCTTTGGCCATCACCTCGGCCAGCAAGAACAAGGAAGCGGCCTACGCCTATCTGAAATACACGCTGGAGACCAATGAAGGCCAGATCACCATGCTGAAGGATTTCGGCCTGGTGCCGTCGCTGATTTCCGCGCTCGACGATCCTTACGTCGCGCAGGGCCAGCCCTATTGGGGCGGCCAGGCGGTCTGGAAGGACATCCTCGCCACGCTGCCGAAGGTCGTCCCGAGCCGCGGCACGCAGTTCCAGAGCGATGCCGAGATCATCGTGCGGGCCGTGCAGACCAAGTATCTTGCCGGCGGCTATCCCGATGCCAAGGCCGCGCTCGACGACGCCGCAAGCCAGATCGCCTCTGCGACCGGCCTGCCGGTCAAGTGAGCGTCGCTTTTCCTTCTCCCCTTGTGGGAGAAGGTGGATTGGCGCGTAGCGCCAAGACGGATGAGGGGTGTTGGACGGATTGCCGTCGTTGCCAAGCTGGAACACCCTCATCCGGCCGCTTCGCGGCCACCTTCTCCCACAAGGGGAGAAGGCAAGACAGGGCAGCGCCTGCATCGACCATTGGCACTGCTCCAGCAATTCAACACATGATCAAGACCGTGCCCGCTAGGAAGGCGCGACCCGAAACTGGAAGGAGGAGGAACACGATGCGCTACCGCAACGCCGCCGCGTATCGCTTCCTCACGCCTTATCTCCTGATCTTCGCCATCTTCTGGATCTGGCCGATCATCAGCTCCTTCCTGATCTCCTTCCAGGCGACCCGCACCGTGCCGTGGCGCTTCGCGCCGACCTTCAACTGGGGCCGCCTGATCGGCGATCCCGCCTTCTTCAACGCGCTGAAGAACACGCTGCTTATCCTCGTCATCCAGGTTCCGGTGATGATCTCGCTGGCGGTCGTGATGGCGGTGCTTTTGAATTCGGCGCTGCTCAAGGCGCGCGGCCTCTACCGCTTTGCGTTCTTCGCCCCCGTCGTGGTCGGCGAGGTCGCCTACTCGGCGGTGTTCCGGCTGATGTTCAGCCTCGATTTCGGCATCGTCAACAAGCTGTTGAGCAGCGTCGGCCTGGAGAAGATCGACTGGTTCTCCAACGTCACGCCGGCCATGGCGCTGATCATGATCGCGGTGACCTGGCGCTGGGCCGGCTACAACGCCATCATCATTCTTGCCGGCCTGCAATCCATTCCCGATGACGTCTACGAGGCCGCCACGCTCGACCGCGTCAGCAAGGTGAAGCAGTTCTTTTACATCACCCTGCCGCTGTTGAAGCCGGTCATCGTCTTTTGCGCCGTGCTGTCGATCATCGGCACCATGCAGCTCTTCACCGAGCCCTTCCTGATCACCGAACGCGGCGGGCCGGGCGGCGGCACCGAAACCCTTGGCCTCTTGCTTTACCGCCAGGGCTTCCGCTCGCTCAATTTCGGCTATGCCTCGGCGATCGCCTACACCATGGCGGGCCTCGCCATCGCAATCACGCTAGTGCAGCTCTGGCTGACGAGGGAGCCGAAATGACCTCGCGCTCGCAAAGGCGGCTCGGACGCAGCATCCTGCTGCATCTCGTCCTGACGCCGCTGGCGCTGATCTGGCTGTTCCCGCTGTGGATGATGGTGGTGTTCTCCACCATGCCCGACAACGGCATCTTCAGCCCCGGCATCGAGCTTCTGCCGCATGACAGCTTCCTCGACAATTTCAACAATCTGCAGCGCGACACCAATTTCGTCGGCGCGATCGGCATCTCGGTCTCGGTGGCGGTGACCTACACCTTTCTCTCGGTACTGGTGACCTCGATGGCCGGCTGGGCGCTGGCGCGCTACGACTTCCTCGGCAAGGGCGTGGTGGTGGCGATCATCTTCGGCACCATCACGCTTCCCTACGCCGTGGTGCTGATCCCGCAATTCATCATGGTGGCGCGCGACTTCCAGCTCGCCAACACCTGGATCGCGCTGATCGTGCCGCCGCTGTTCAATTCGCTCGGCGTGCTCTTCATGCGCCAGGCCTTTTCGATGATGCCGGCCGAGCTGGTCGACGCGGCGAGGGTCGAAGGCGTGAAGGAATGGCGCATCTTCCTGTTCGTGGCGCTGCCCTTGGCGCGGCCGATGCTGGCGGCCCTCGCCATCATCCTCTTCCTCGCCTCGTGGAACAACTATCTCTGGCCGCTTTTGATCAACAGCCAACCCGGCGCGATGACGGCGCCGGTGGCGCTCGGCACGCTGATCGGCCTGACCAAGGTGTCGTGGGGCGGCATCATGGCCGGCGCCGTCATGCTGACCGTGCCGATGCTGATCGTCTTCGTGCTGCTGCAGCGCCATTTCATCGCCGGCATCGCCGCCGGCGCGGTCAAATAGGATAGGAACGAAATGGCCGCCGTCACCCTCACCAATGTCGTCAAGCGTTTCGGCACCTTCGAGGTCGTCCATGGCGCCAATATCGACATTGCCGACGGCGAGTTCGTCGTCTTCGTCGGCCCGTCGGGATGCGGCAAGTCCACGCTTCTTCGCATGGTCGCCGGGCTGGAGGACATCAGCGGCGGCGAGATCGCCATCGGCGGCAAGGTGGTGAACGATGTCGAGCCGGCCGACCGCGGCATCGCCATGGTGTTCCAGTCTTACGCGCTCTATCCGCACATGACGGTGGAGCAGAATCTGAGCTTCGGCCTGCGCATGAACGGCAATCCGAAGGCCGACACCGAACGGCGGGTCAAGCGCGCCGCCGAAATCCTTTGCATAGACGAGCTGATGCAGCGCCGGCCGAAGCAATTGTCCGGCGGCCAGCGCCAGCGCGTCGCCATCGGCCGCGCCATCGTGCGCGAGCCGCAGGTGTTCCTGTTCGACGAGCCGCTTTCGAATCTCGACGCCGAGCTGCGGGTGCAGATGCGCGTCGAGATCTCGCGCCTGCACAAGGAGCTCGGCGTCACCATGATCTATGTGACGCACGACCAGACCGAGGCGATGACGCTGGCCGACCGCATCGTTGTGCTCAAGGCCGGCAATGTCGAGCAGATCGGCGCCCCGCTCGACCTTTACGACGATCCGGCCAACCGTTTCGTCGCCGGTTTCATCGGTTCCCCGAAGATGAATTTCATCGCGGCGAAGGTCGTCGATTTGTCCAACAGCGCCGCGACCGTCGAGCTCGTCAATCATGGCGGCGCCAGACTGCGCAAGCCGCTCTGCGGCCCCTTGCCGGCGCCCGGCGCGGAAGTCGTGCTCGGCGTCAGGCCGGAGCATTTCTTCGAGGCCGGCGAGGGCGACTGCGACATTTCGGTCAAGGCCGACGTCGCCGAGCATCTGGGCTCGGTCAGCTATGTCTACGCCGATGCCGGGCCGGAGGAGCTGATCATCGAGCGCGAGGCCAGGCGCCAGCGCGCCGGCAGCGACCACTTCACCGTCTCGATCAAGCCCGAGCGCTCGCTGCTCTTCGACAAGACAGGCGCCAGGATTCGCTGACTTTCCTTTCTGCCCGATCGCGAAGGCGTGGCGGCGACCGCATGGAGAATTGGACATGACATCCGGAAAAATTCGCTGGGGCATCCTCGGACCCGGCAGCATCGCCAAATCCTTTGCCGGCGGCCTGGCGCAGTCGCGCACCGGCGAACTGGTCGCGCTCGGCGCTCGCAATCCCGGCAAGCCGGGCCTTGCCGAGACGTTTCCGGGCGCGCGCATCCTCGACGGCTATGACGCGCTGCTTGCCGACGAGGACGTCGATGCGGTCTATATTTCGATCCCGCATCCAGGCCATGCCGAATGGGCGATCAAGGCGGCAGAAGCCGGCAAGCATGTGCTGTGCGAAAAGCCGCTGGCGCTCACCGCCTTCGAGGCCGACGCCATGATGCATGCGGCGCGAATAGCGGGCACCTTCCTGGGCGAAGCGTTCATGTACCGGCTGCATCCGCAGACGCTGCAGCTGGTCGAGCTGATCAAATCGGGCGCCATCGGCGAGGTCCGCATGATCAAGTCGAGCTTCGGCTTCGCCATGCCGGGCTTCATGCC
>NZ_RZSV01000480.1:0-1056 GCF_004023205.1 Mesorhizobium sp. M1A.F.Ca.IN.020.03.2.1
CCACCCCTTCGCCCCGCCCCTGCCCTATTGCGACCTGTTCCGACCGGAGCTGATGCCCACGCCGACCATCCGGGCGGGCGAGCTGGAGCGGATGCCGGCCTATCTCGGCGAAGGCGACGATCCGACCAAAGTGCCCTACATCGCCTCCGGCGAGCAGCCGCGCGAGCAGGGCTTCCTCCTGCGCACCGACGATATCTCCGACGAAACGCTGGCCATCGCAATCGCCCACACGCATGGCATGATCCAGATGATCGACGATGCCGTCGGGCGGCTGCTCGTCGCACTGGACGACGTTGGCGTGCTCGACGACAGCTTCGTGCTGTTTACCGCCGATCATGGCGAGTTGCTCGGCGACCACGGGCTGCTGCGCAAGGGGCCACCACCCTACCGACAACTGCTGCAGGTCCCGCTGGTTCTTAGCGGTCCAGGCATCCGCGCCGGAACAAGCCTCGATGCGCTGACCAGCCACCTCGACCTGTTCGCGACCATCGCATCGCTGCTCGGCCTGCCGGCGCCCGCGACCGACGGCACCGATCTCAAGCCGCTGATCGACGGCCGGGTCGCCGACGTCCGCGACTTCCTGTTCGGTGAATATCATCCGCGACGTGACCCCTGCCTCTACAACCAGTCGATCATCTCCAAGGAGTGGCGGTTCACCCGCTATCCCAACCAGCCGGCCTGGAGGGAGCTGTTCGATCTTCGCGAAGACCCCTGGGAGCACTGGAACCTGTTTCCCGAGCGAGCACTCGGCGCGCAGGCGCGCGCGCTGAGCGCGGTTCTCGACCGGCGCCTGCCGCCACAGCCGCTGATGGTCAACGAAGTCCTTGGCGCCTATTGAACCAATGGGACAATGACATGAACGACAGAAGCGTCTTCTCTAGCCTGGACAGCATGAACCGCCGCAGCTTCATCAAGACGGCCGCTGCGGCTGCCTTCGCCACGGCGGCGTTTCCACATACCGGCCTTGCCGCGGCGCCGCGCAAGGGCGGCGCGCTGCGCCTTGGCCTCAACGGCGGCAGCTCCGCCGACACGCTGGACCCGACGCAGCTGATCGGC
>NZ_RZSV01000481.1:0-1054 GCF_004023205.1 Mesorhizobium sp. M1A.F.Ca.IN.020.03.2.1
GCGTTCCACAGCGCGAACCACGCGAGTGCTTCGGCAGCGGAGCAGCCGTTCGCGTCGATCGCTCCATTGGCGTGAACCGATGCCGGGTGTTCGACCCTGGGATCAGGAGAAAAGCCGCGGACGATCACGATTGCCGCATCTGCCAACATCTGCGTCGAATTGCGGGAGAGCGAGTTGGGGCTGACCCGATGGAAAGCGAGAGGCTCGTCGACCATCACCCAACGTTTGCCCAGACGTGCGAGGCGCTGCCACAGGTCCCAGTCCTCGCAGGTGCGCAGCGACACATCGAAACCGCCCAACTCGACAATTGTCTTCCGATCGACCAGCAGCGCGTGAGTGCGGATGGCGCACCGGCGCGCGAAAGTTTCGAAGGGCTCGATCCCAACCTCTGTTGAGATGCTCGACGGGGTCAACTCGCCGTCGGGCATCACGCGCCGAGAACCGCAATAGGCGGCCACCGCATCGGGAGCGGTTTTCAGAGCGGCCAGCATTTTCGCAAGGAAGCTGGCATCCACCCAATCGTCCGCATCCAGAAACATGAGCCATTGGCCGCGCGCTGTCGAAATCCCGCTGTTGCGCGCGCCGGCGGCGCTGCGCGCGCAAGAGCTCAATGTGCGAAATCGGGCATCGCGCTCAACATAACCGGCGATGATCGCGGGGGTGCGATCCGTGGAGGAGTCATCGACGATGATCGCCTCCCAATCCGCTATATCCTGATCGAGAAGGCAATCGAGTGCGCGCGCCAGCGTTGCCTCGGCGTTGTGCGCAGGAACCACGATTGAAACCAGAGGATTATGCGCCACGCCGTCTTACCCGCGCCTGCTTCGAACGTAGAACAAAAGTCCCAAACCATAGCCCGCGATTTCCTGCAGGCAAACAAGACTTGAAAACAGGCTTGAATGGAGAGCGCTCATGCCCGACGGTTTAGAATTAGGCCCGTGCGCCGGGGCGGTGTTTTCGCGTCACATCCGAGGCACTCGCGCTTACCGAAGGGGCTGTCGGGTGTGACTGGATTAGCGTAAGCTACTGTTCACAGGGGGTGCAAAACATGCAC
>NZ_RZSV01000482.1:0-1028 GCF_004023205.1 Mesorhizobium sp. M1A.F.Ca.IN.020.03.2.1
GCGTGCGGTGCGAGACCGAGTTACCGTGCGTGGCACGGCCGCCACCCATGTTGTGCCGCTTGATCACGCCCTGAAAACCCTTGCCGGTCGAGGTGCCCGTCACGTCGACCTTCTGGCCGGCGACGAAGTGCTCGACGGTGAGCTCGGCGCCGACGTCGATCATGTTGTCGGCGGAGACGCGGAACTCGGCGAGCTTCGCCTTTGGCTCGACGGAGGCGGCAGCGAAATGGCCGCGCATCGCCTTCGACGTGTTCTTCACCTTGGCAAGGCCAACGCCGAGCTGGACGGCGGTGTAGCCGTTCTTCTCCTGCGTGCGCTGCGCCACGACCTGGCAGTTCTCCATCTGGAGAACGGTGACGGGAACGTGTTCCCCGGCATCGTTATAGATGCGGGTCATTCCCACCTTCTTTGCAATCACACCTGAACGCATCGGTTCAATTCCTTTAGAGTTCCCTGTCGGGGCTGACGCCCCTCCACGCCTCTTGCTTCCTTCAGAGTTCCGGGTCGCCCCGCCCTCTTGTTCCTTAGAGCTTGATCTCGACGTCGACACCGGCGGCCAGATCGAGCTTCATCAGAGCATCGACCGTCTGCGGGGTCGGATCGACGATGTCGAGCAGCCGCTTGTGGGTGCGCATCTCGAACTGCTCGCGGCTCTTCTTGTCGACGTGAGGCGACCGGTTGACCGTGAACTTTTCGATCCGCGTCGGCAGCGGAATGGGGCCGCGGACGTTGGCGCCGGTGCGCTTGGCGGTCGACACAATTTCGCGCGTCGAGGCGTCGAGCACCCGGTGGTCAAACGCCTTAAGGCGGATGCGGATATTCTGTCCGTTCATGCGTCAATTCCTTGTTCTGGCGCGGCGCGGGCAGCCCTGCGCCCGCGACAGATCCGTTTCGTCCAATTATTCTTTGATGGTGACGACGATGCCGGCACCGACGGTGCGGCCGCCTTCACGGATGGCGAAGCGCAGCTTCTCTTCCATCGCGATCGGCACGATCAGCTCGACGTCGACGGTGATGTTGTCGCCGGG
>NZ_RZSV01000483.1:0-1027 GCF_004023205.1 Mesorhizobium sp. M1A.F.Ca.IN.020.03.2.1
GCCGACGTCTTTGCCGCCCTCGACGGCAGCGGCATGTCGCCGGCCGACATCCTCCAGTCGTGGAAGAAGTCGAACGGCCAGGAACAGGCGCCGGCCTCCGATTATGTGGCCGCCGGCTCTTTTGACAATGCGGCGCAGGCAAACCGCGTGGCGGCGGCGCTCGAGCCGTTCGGCAGGACTGAAATCCAGCGCACCGAGCTCGACGGCAACGACTGGTACGCGGTCAACGTCTATCCGGATGGCCATAGCAGCATCGACGACCTGCTGCAGGCGGCCTGGTCGCACGGCGCGCCGGACGCATTGGTTGTGCGAAACTGATCAATTTCGCGCCCGCCGTTGATCCAGCGGAAAGAACCCTGATAGCTTGTCGACGCCAGCACGGCTAAGTGGGTCGATTTTTCATGCAGTTCCGCATCTTTCAGCCTTTCGCCGGATTACTAGGCCTGGCGCTGATACTGCTTTGGGCAGCCCCGGCCGGTGCGCAGCTTTTCGAGACCAAGGCGGCCCAGGCCTTCATGATCGACGCCGACACCGGCACGGTGCTTTTCGCCAAGGATGCCGACAAGCCGATCCCGCCGGCTTCGATGGCCAAGCTGATGACGATGGAGGTGGTCTTCAACGCCATCAAATCGAAGCGGATCACGCTCGACGATACTTTCGTGGTCAGCGAAAACGCCTGGCGCACCGGCGGCGCGCCGTCGGGCACCTCGACGATGTTTGCCAAGCTCAAATCGGCGGTCCGTGTCGAGGATCTGATCCAGGGCGTGACCGTGCAGGCCGCCAATGACGGCTGCATCGTGCTTGCCGAAGGCATGGCAGGCTCGGAGGCGAATTTCGCCGCGCAGATGACGGAGCGTGCCCGCGAGCTTGGTCTCTCGAAATCGACCTTCGTCAATTCGACCGGGCTGCCGGCAGATGGCCAGCAGACGACAGTGCGGGAACTCACGATGCTGGCACTGCACATCTGGCGCGACTATCCCGAGTTCTTCCACTACTACGGCCAGCCCGACTTCACCTGGAACAAGAT
>NZ_RZSV01000484.1:0-1021 GCF_004023205.1 Mesorhizobium sp. M1A.F.Ca.IN.020.03.2.1
CCTTGAAGGTCAGTCCGGCATAGGTCTCGGCAAGCTCCTCCGGCGAAATCTCGTATCCGGCCGATGTCAGAAGCTCGGCCTCGACGCGCGCGGCGATGATTTCGGAATCGACGAGCACGCCGTCGCAATCAAAGATGACAAGGTCTGGCTGGGGCATGGCAATCCGAAGCTGGGAGGAAAATGGCCTGACTGGCCCAAGCGGCGCGGCATACACCAATGGGCCGATGTTCGCAAATCAGTGGCGCAGGCTCTCGCCCGACCTTCACCGAATGTTTACGCTGATCGGTAACCATAACGGCCAGTAAATCGTAACGCGTGCTTTGGGTGTTTTGATGTCTGCCGTGCGTCTTCTCGACGAGCTTTCCCACGCTCCCCAGCAGTCCGAATGGCTGGACACGATCCTCAAAGGCGACTGCGTCGCCGCCCTCGACAGGCTGCCCGAAAAGTCGATCGACGTTATCTTCGCCGATCCGCCTTACAACCTGCAACTCGACGGCGACCTGCATCGGCCCGACCAGTCCAAGGTGGACGCCGTCGACGACGACTGGGACCGGTTCGAGAGTTTTGAGGCCTATGACGCCTTCACCCGCGCCTGGCTGCTTGCCGCGCGACGCGTGCTGAAGCCCAATGGCACGATCTGGGTGATTGGCTCTTACCACAACATCTTCCGCGTCGGTGCCAGGATGCAGGATCTCGGCTTCTGGATCCTGAACGACGTCGTCTGGCGCAAGACCAACCCGATGCCGAATTTCCGCGGCCGCCGCTTCCAGAACGCCCATG
Source organism: Mesorhizobium sp. M1A.F.Ca.IN.020.03.2.1 (assembly GCF_004023205.1). Taxonomy (NCBI): domain Bacteria; kingdom Pseudomonadati; phylum Pseudomonadota; class Alphaproteobacteria; order Hyphomicrobiales; family Phyllobacteriaceae; genus Mesorhizobium; species Mesorhizobium sp. M1A.F.Ca.IN.020.03.2.1. The sequence continues at coordinate 781 of NZ_RZSV01000484.1, forward strand.
AGACGATGATCTGGGCCTCGCGCGACCAGAAGTCCAAGGGCTACACCTTCAACTACGAAGCGCTGAAGGCCTCGAATGACGATTTGCAGATGCGCTCGGACTGGCTTTTCCCGATCTGCACCGGCGCCGAGCGCCTGAAAGACGAGAACGGCAACAAGCTGCATCCCACGCAGAAGCCGGAAGCGCTGCTGGCCCGCATCATGATGGCCTCGACCAAGCCGGGCGATGTCGTGCTCGATCC
>NZ_RZSV01000485.1:0-943 GCF_004023205.1 Mesorhizobium sp. M1A.F.Ca.IN.020.03.2.1
AAAGTTAAAAAACGGGTCTGGGTATTTTTTGCTGAAGGACAGCGTTCCCTGCCCCATCCCCACTTACCGAAAAAGATGCGCACCGCGCCGCTCCTTCGAACGTGACCTTTACCCAGGCGGCGGCGGCGTTCAACTATGATCGTATCGGCAGAAGCCCCGTCCAGACGCTATCACCGGACGTTGTTGCACAAATGACACGATTTGGCCTCACTCCGAAAGTTCTCATTAACCATTAAGGCCTTGCAGTCGGTCGAATCCGGCGAGGGGCGGCCGAAATTGCGGCGCCAGCTGCGAGTCGCCGGCCGGGAATCGCCATGGAATCGCCGCATGGGAACACTCATCCTGCTGCCGGCGTCGAATTTTCAGCGATTACGGCGCGGGCTTGTTGATTGTGCCGCCGCTTTTCTTTATCCAGCGGCGCGACGGAGAGGTGGCCGAGTGGTCGAAGGCGCTCCCCTGCTAAGGGAGTAGAGGTCAAAAGCTTCTCGTGGGTTCGAATCCCATCCTCTCCGCCATCCTGCTTCGCGCTGCGCGCTTCGCAGGACAAGCCCGACAGTTCGTGCGAAGCAGGATGCGGAGAGGATGCCCTCCGAAGCCTTGGCGAAGGAGGGCCGGTCCGTGTGGTACGTATACCTGATTGCGAGCGAGGCTTTCGTAGGCGAGCGTTATATCGGCATAACATCGGACCTGCGGCGACGAATTGCTGAGCATCACGCAGGAAAGTCCAGTCACACTTCCAAATTTCTGCCGCGGCGAATCGTGACCTACATGGCCTTTCAAGCCGAGCAAAGGCGACTTCGTTCGAGCGCTATCTCAAATCGGGATCCGGGCACGCGTTCGCCAGCAAACGTCTGTGGTAGCGGCTACCCGGCAAAAAAATACAGCAATAACAAAGCACTGACACCGGTGACAGTCGAGTGAAATCGACGCTGCCGTTCGATTC
>NZ_RZSV01000486.1:0-920 GCF_004023205.1 Mesorhizobium sp. M1A.F.Ca.IN.020.03.2.1
ATTTCAAGGCGCGTGTGCGCGCGGTGCCGGAGAACGGCGCCGCCAATACGGCGCTGGAGCGGATGATGGCGAAGGCGCTTGGCGTGCCGGGATCGGCGGTTTCGGTGGTGGCCGGAGGCACGTCCCGGCTTAAGACGCTGCGGATCTGGGGTGATGCGGCTGAGCTGGCGAAGAGCGTCGAGGCGCTTTCCGGGTAATCCAAACTTGAGAGGCGAGGCGGGCCAGCGCCCGCCTCTGTCCTGCCGGACATTCCCCCCGCTTGGGTTCCTACTCGGGGGAGATCGGCAGTTTCAGCCCCGGCGCTTCAGTCTCCCAGCGGCAGCTTCGGATCGTCGACCTTCAGCGTATTCACGCTCTGCTTGATGCGGCGCAGGTTCTCCAGCACCTTCGGCCCGCGCGATTCCGCCACCGTGGTGGCGATCATGTCGAGAATGGCAAGCAGCGCGTAGCGCGACGAGGTCGGCTTGTAGATATTCCCGTCCTCGAAAGACTGCAACTGGATGACCGTGTCGGCGACCTTGGCCAAAGCCGAATCGGGCGCGGTGATGGCGACGGTGGCTGCGCCATATTGCTGCGCGACCTCGACCGCCTCGATGACCGAGCGGGCATAGCCCGAGACCGAGAAGGCGACCAGCGTCGTCTCCGGTGTCGCGACCGCCGCATACATGCGCTGTAACTGGCCGTCGACCTGGGCGAGCGCCGAGAGGCCCAGCCGGAACAGCCGATTTTGCATCTCCGTCGCCATCATCGAGGAGATGCCGCCGGAGCCGATGCACAGCACATTGCCGGAACCGGCGATGCGGGCGCCGACAGCCATCAGCGTCGTCATGTCGAGATTTTCGCTGGCCCGCTGGATGGCGGCGACCGCTGCCTCGGTAATGGCGGAAGCGATGCGCTGCTCGCGCGCGTCGCGGCTGAGC
>NZ_RZSV01000487.1:0-903 GCF_004023205.1 Mesorhizobium sp. M1A.F.Ca.IN.020.03.2.1
AGTATCGCCTCGGCCACTACCTTGCCGGCCATGGCGGTGGTGTTGATGCCATGGCCGCCAAACGCCGTGAGATACCAGACGCCTGGCTGCAGCTGTCCGATCTGGGGCATCAGGTGCCGGGCGTAGGCCATCAGCCCCGACCAGGCGAGTTCGGTCTTGAGCGCAGCGAGCTGAGGATAGGTTCCGACCATCTCCCGGCGCAATTCCCAGGCCAGCGCCGCCGGCGAAGCGGCCCGCGTGGTGATGCGCCCACCCCAGAGCAGCCGCCGCCCGTCTTCCACGACCCGGTAGTAGTCGCCGGCGCGGCGGCTATCGCCTATGCCGTCGGTCGTCGCGATGGCGCTGGCGATGAGCTCCGGGGCCTCCTCGCTCAGCATCACATAGGTCGCAATCGGCAACATGGCCCGTCTCAACTGGCCGAGCAGCCGTCCTGTGTAGCCGCCGGTGGCGAACACCGCCTGCCGCGCGCGTACTTCGCCGTTTGCTGTGCGCATGGTCTTTTGCGGGCCGTCGAGTCTCGCCTCGACGGCGCTCGATCCCTCGTGGATCCTGCCGCCCAGCCGCTCGATCTCCTCGGCGACGGAGCGCAGATAGTTGAGCGGATGCATGTGGAAGGCGTTGGGGTCGCGTAGGCCCTGATAGTAGCGCTCGGACTGCAGCACCGCGCGCACCTGGTCACGCTCGAGATATTCGAGCGGATAGTCGAAATCCCGCGCCAGCCGTTCGGCGTGGGCCTTCAGTTCGGCGCCGCCGTCATGGCGAAGCACGCCCGTAATTCCGGGGCGAGGCTTTGCCGCCTTGATGTCGAGATCCTTGATCGTCTGCCGCACGAATTCGACGCCTTCGATCGACAATCGGTGCAGCTTCTGTGCCGCCGCGGTGCCGGCCATCGCGGCGATATTG
>NZ_RZSV01000488.1:0-883 GCF_004023205.1 Mesorhizobium sp. M1A.F.Ca.IN.020.03.2.1
GCTGTGGACCGGCGGGCGCTGGCTCGAGGGCCCGGCGTGGTTCGCCGCCGGCCGGTATCTTCTTTTCTCCGACATCCCGAATGACCGCATCATGCGCTACGACGACACCAGCGGCACGGTCTCGGTCTTCCGCTCGCCGTCAAACAACGCCAACGGCAACACCGTCGATTTCCAAGGGCGGCTTGTCACCTGCGAGCATCGCGCGCGGCGCGTCACCCGCACCGAGCATGACGGCTCGATATCGGTGATCGCCGACCGCTTCGAAGGCAGGCGCTTGAACTCGCCCAACGATGTGGTGGTGCGCTCGGATGGCACGGTATGGTTTTCCGACCCGCCCTACGGCATCGCCACCGACTACGAGGGCGACCGCGCCGAGCAAGAGATCGAGGGATGTCATGTCTATCGTGCCGATCCTGCAACCGGTGAGGTAACGCGAGTTGTCTCGACTATGGCAAAACCCAATGGCCTCGCCTTCTCCCCGGACGAGACGATCCTCTATGTCGGCGACACAGGCGTCACGCATCAGAAGGACGGGCCAAGGCACATCCGCAAGTTCGCTGTCGAGGGCAACAATCTGCGCGAACTCGGCGTTTTCACCACCTGCACGGCCGGTCTGTTCGACGGGTTCAGGGTGGACACGACCGGCCGCGTCTGGGCAGGGGCCGGCGACGGCGTCCACTGCTTCGATCCAGACGGCACGCTGATCGGCAAGATCCGCATCCCGGAGACGGTGGCCAACCTGACTTTCGGCGGTCCCAAGCGCAATCGCTTGTTCATCACGGCGCGGCAGTCGCTTTACGCGGCTTTCGTGGTGGCGAACGCCGCGGGGCGGGGGTGAAAACCGCGACCTGAGCTCCGCGACGTCGGCTGCGGTCTCAGCTGC
>NZ_RZSV01000489.1:0-867 GCF_004023205.1 Mesorhizobium sp. M1A.F.Ca.IN.020.03.2.1
ATGCCCAAGCCCTATTCGCTCGATTTGCGTGAACGTGTTGTGCGGTTTGTCGAGGCGGGCCATTCTCGGCGTGCGGCGGCGGCACATTTTGAGGTGTCGGTTTCGTTCGTCGTTATCCTGATGAGGAACTATCGAGAGACCGAGAGCCTGGCGCCCAAAGCCAGTGGTGGCCGCCGCCATTCCAAGCTCGATCCGCATCGTGCGTTCCTGCTTGGTTGTGTGGCCGAGAAGGACGACATCACCATGCCGGAGCTTGCCGCCCAACTGGTTATTGCTGCAGGCGTCCAGGTCGCTCCCGCCTCGATCTCACGTTGGCTCATCAGGAACGGCTACCGCTTCAAAAAAAACGCTGCTGGCCAGCGAGCAAGATCGACCCGACATCAGCAAGGCGCGCCAGGAGTGGCGGGCCAAACGCCAGCCGCGGATGCGGCTTGAGCCACATCGGCTGGTGTTTATCGACGAGACCGGAACCACGACGAAGATGACGCGCTTGCGCGGTCGCTGCCTGAAGGGTCGGCGGTTGCGCTCAAAGGCACCGTTTGGACATTGGAAGACGCAGACCTTCATCGCCGGGCTGCCATGGGCTTACCGCCCCTTTCGTCGTCGACGCGCCGATGAACCGGCGCATCTTCGAGACCTACGTCGAAAACGCAGCTCGCTCCGACGTTGGCAAGGGGCGATGTCGTCATCCTTGACAACCTCGCCGCCCACAAGAGTCCAGCCGCCGAGGCAGCCATCAGGGCAAGAGGCGCATGGCTGCTCTTCCTGCCGCCCTACAGTCCGGATCTCAACCCGATCGAAATGGCCTTCGCCAAGCTCAAGGCGCATCTGCGCGCAAAGGCCATCAGAACCATCGACGCCCTGTGG
>NZ_RZSV01000048.1:0-31628 GCF_004023205.1 Mesorhizobium sp. M1A.F.Ca.IN.020.03.2.1
TCTTCGCCGAGCGGCGCCGTCGTGATCATCTGCGTCGAGACCGGCATGACGCGTGAGATGAGCTTCGGCACTGCGTCACCGAGATATGCATTGCCGCAGAGCACGACGATGCGCGCCGAAACCTCGCCGCCCTCCGCTTAGACAACAGGCCGCGCCGCCTCGTGGTCGACCCGCGTGACCGGAGACTGCTCGTAGATCGTGCCGCCGATGCCTTCGAACGCACGCGCCTCGCCGAGCACGAGATTGAGCGGATGCATGTGTCCGCCGGTCGTATCGAGCATGCCGCCGCAATAGGCGTCCGAGTTAACCAGCTTGCGTAGCCCCTCTCGGTCGAGAAGCTGATGATCGTCTATGCCGTATTTGCGCCAGAGCGCCTGCTTGGCTTCGAGTTCCTTCATATGCGCCGGGGTATAGGCGGCATAGATGTTCCCCGGCTTCAGGTCGCAGTCGATCTGATACTGGCTGACGAGGCGACGGATGATCTTGCCGCCCTCCTGCACCAGCCCGCCGATGAAGCGCGCGGCATCCTCGCCATAGCGGCGTAGGATCGTTGAGAGGCTGGCATTGAGGCCGTTGGCGATCTGGCCACCATTGCGACCCGAAGCGCCCCAGCCCACATGCCCTCCCTCGATGACGACGACCTTGTAGCCTTTTTCGGCAAGATGGATCGCCGTCGAGAGCCCGGAATAGCCGGCGCCGACGACGGAGATATCGGCTTCGATCCGGCCTTGAAGCCGAACCGGCGTTCGGATGATGTTTCGCGAGGCGGCATAGTAGCTAGAAGGATAGTTGCCGCCGCCAGCGTAGGATTTCTGTCTCGTGAGCATCAAACAATTTCCAGATAAGCGCTGAATTCGTAATCCGTGACTTGCTCGGCGAAGCCGGCGATCTCCTGGCGTTTGCAGGCGATCAGCATCGAACGGAGCACGGGATCGAAGATTTCGGCGGCAATCGGCCCCGTCTCAAAGGCATCGACCGCCTGCCCCCACTCGGCAGGAATTTTGGGCAATTTCTCTACCGAATAAGCCTGTCCTTCGACCGGCGCTGGTGGCTTCCACTTGTTGCGGATTCCAACCAAGGCGGCCCCAAGGATCGCAGCAATGACGAGATAGGGATTGGCGTCGGCGCCGGCAACCCGATGTTCGATACGACGTGCGACGGGATTTCCACCCGGAATGCGGATTGCGGACGTGCGGTTTTCATAACCCCAGGAGACAGAGGTGGGCGCAAGCGTGTCGGGCCTGAGCCGCCGGTAGGAATTGAAATGCGGCGCAAACACGAGCGTGGTCTCGGCCATGCCCTGTAGCAGACCTGCCACTGCATGCTTCATCACGGACGAGCCCTCGTCGCTGCCGTCGTTGAAGACGTTGTTGCCGTCCTGGTCGAGCAGGCTGAAATGGATGTGCATACCGCTTCCAGAGCGAGTGCCATACGGCTTGGCCATGAAGGTTCCGGCGAGCCGATGCTTCCGGGCGACTCCTTTGACGATGCGCTTGAAGAAGATTGCGTCGTCCGCCGCCTTAAGCGGATCGTCGGTGTGCAACAGGTTTATCTCGAACTGGCCGATGCCGTTCTCCGCGATCGCCGCATCGGCCGGCACGTTCTGACGAGCGCATTCCTTGTAAACGTCGGAGAAGAACTCCCCGAAGTCGTCGAGTTCGTCGATCGACAGGATCGCGTCGGAGTCCAGCCGCCTGCCGGTATATGGCGAGATCGGGGGAACCGCGCTGCCGGGTTCCGGGTCGATGAGGTAGAACTCCAGCTCCGTCGCAACGACCGGCCGGAGGCCCAGTTCGCGATACCCGCTGACGATGGCCGCGAGCGCCTGCCGCGGGTCGGCGGGGAATGGCTTGCCCTCCTCGACAAAGAGCCAGAGCGGCACCAACGCGCTCGGCCGTGACGTCCAGTTGACCGGTAGGGCTCCTCGACCGGTGACGCCGCATAGACCGTCCCGATCGCCCGTCGTCAAGATCTGCTCGCTAGCGATAATGTCTTCGCCCCAGATGTCGACGCCAACAATCGAGAGCGGCATACGGATCCCGCCCCCGAGAATCCTCGGCGCTTGCTCGACCGGCAGCCGTTTGCCCCGCATGATGCCATTCAAGTCGCAGATCACCGCCTGAATGCTTTCGACAGGACCGTTTCGGTCCAGCCACCCGCTGAACGCTTTGAGCTCGCCGTCGTCCCAAGACATATGTATCCAAGATCCTTGTGATCACATTTTCACAATGTTGATATCATTTGTGCAGTAGTGTCAAGATTCTGGCCTTCACAACAGCTCACGGATTGCAGTTTGCCGCGCGAAATGTAAGCAAGTTCCAGAGCCTGCCGGCCGACGAGCTCGTTCAAGAGCGGTAATTTGAGCCTCGTATTTGACGGCCTCCGCATCGTCGTCGAAGGGCTAGCCAGCGGCGGCCAACGTCAGGCGAAACGCGTCATCGGCGCGGCAGAGCAAACGTTGGAACGGTCCTCGATCTTGTCGCGCTTCGTGGCTGTCTGCACTCCGCGTTGTTCAGGGCCCCTTCAGGCGGAAGCTGCAGACGCAGGCAACCCGGTCAAAGCCAACCAACCGCTATGGCAAGAAAGCTGCTCAGCGAGCTCAACAGAATGATCGCCGAAGGCGCCGCTTCGCGAAGTCGCCATCTTAGATACAGTTCCTAGCAGACCCAGCGCGGTTCAGTCCGCGTCTGGCGCGAGGCCGATTTCGAACAGCCGCCCGCAGCCGGGCACGGGATCGTCGCAACCGGCAAGACGCAGGGCATGCCAGCACAGCGCCTGATTGGATGTGATGACGTGCTTGCCCGTTTGCTTTTCGATACTGCCGATCACCGAGGCGGCGCGCATTTGCGTGCAGGCGATTACCACCGTATCGACGTCCGCTCCGTCGATCACGCGCGTCACCGCAAGTTCGATGCTTGCGGGTGAGATGAAGGGAGCTTCGTCTCCGATATTGCCGCTGGCGTTGTGAAACGCCGCCGCCACGACGACCTCACGTCCGGTTGCTCCGATCCTCGTGATCATCGTCTCCGCGATATCGCGAGGGTAGGGGGAGACATATGCGATGCGTTGCGAGCCGAGTGCGCGAAGGGCGGCCACAATGCCGGTGAATGGATCCGTCACCAACGCGTTCGAATGAACGTTCCGGATGCGCCGGCGCAACTCCTCGGGGCCGATGATCATCGCGGCAGAGGTGCAACCGAGGGCGACGACATCCGAAGGGCGCAGGCTATTAATCTGCCGCACCGCGAGGTCGATGTCGTCGACTTGTTTCCGAAGCACCTCCATGGTGACCGCCTGATTTTTCTGCCGCGCGGCCAGCACGCGGCTTTCGTAAAGGGCGACGCCGGGTAGATCGAGCATAGCGTGCGCCTCATGAGACAGTGTCTGGTCATTTGAAATGACCACCATTCCGATATGTGCGCGCGAACCAAAGCCGCTGTCCAGTTCGTAATCTACATCTGTCCAGCGGCGGTTGGTCGGGAGGTCGAGGGACTGTTCCATGGATGTGTCGTGAACCGTTATGTACTGGCTGGTGCTTCTCAGCGAGCAGACCGGCTACAATTCGCCGGGTCAGTCACTGAATGGCGACATTGACCGCACAGCAGCAATACCACGGTGCGCAGGGCAATTCGGGTCAGGTTCGAATACGGACCTAGAAGCGGAGGCGGGCTGTTCAGCTATTCGCCCCGGGCCATAAGCCGACCGTGGAGCAATATGGCCCTGCGCGGCGTTACTCACCGATAGTTGCCCTGGCAAATGGTCTCTGCGGTGATTTCGTCACCGGCCAGTTCGGACTTGACGAAACCGTACGACGACAGCTTCTCCCAGACGGTGCCTTCGGACTTTCTGGCAGCGAGGCTCTTGTTGAACCGATCACGGAAATCCGCGTCCTCAGGCCGGAATGCAATTGCCGAGTAGCCGAGCGCCTCTTTGCCGTCTTTCATGATGCGTCCAGTGAACGGAGCGGCGCGCTCGAGACCCTTGATTTTGGGGTCATTCAAAATGCCAAGGGCTGTGCCGCTGGTCATCAAGATCGCATCGACGCGATCCGCCAGAAGCGCAGCGACCAGCTCGTTGTAGTCTTGGAAGAGTTGGATCCGCTCCGACGGCACCCCCGAGGCAATCGCGTTCTCTGTCGTGGATGTGCCGCGCGCATCACCCACTCGAACCTTGGAGTTTTTCGCCATGTCGGCATAGCTGTGAATGTTCAAAGGGTTTCCAGCTTTCACGATTGCCGCATCGCCAGTGGCCATGAAGGGTTCGGAAAAGCTAACTTGTTTGCAGCGTTCTGGAGTGATGTTCATGCCGGAGGCCACCGCGTCGATCCGGCGCGACATCAGGCTGGGGATTAGCGCGCCGAAGTCCATCACAATGAAGTCAACTTCCTTGACGCCAAGCGGCTCGACGACATCCTTCAGAACGTCCGGATGAACGCCCGATACGGTGCCATCGTCTTTCTTGAAGCCCCAAGGCCAACGGTTGTGAATGCCGATGGTTAGTTTGCCTTCCCTTGCGACCTGCGGCGTGAGCGTTTCCGCGTTGGCCACCATCGACGACAGACCAACCGAGAGGAGCGCTACAGTGATGAGCATTGCGGCTTTGCGATTGACGCTGAGGATTCCCATCTGAAGCTCTTGTTGGAGAGTTGTTTGAGGGTGACTTCCGAATCCGTATAGCAGGTATACCGACAAGTCAACAATAATAATCTGATTGATTCGTATGGGGACCGTTCCCGCGCCATTGACGGGTAAGCTGCTCTTCAAGGCATGCGTTCCGCATCGGCTGCATTGAACCGGGATTGGCGGATAGAGCAGGGCGTGGGGCGGCGACTTGTGCAGGCATAACGAAGGGGCGGTGCTCACGAAACATTATGCAGCGACAACCTTGACGAATAATTATACCTGGTATAATGAATCAGTTCCGTTGTTTCAATGAAGGTGATATACATGTACGACAGGTTTCTCGTACGCGCAGATGAGTACCGGGACCGCATCGACACACTCCGCAAGTGCATGGCAGAACAATCTGTTGATGCGTTCGTGATCTCAGACCAAGACAACTTTGAATATTTCAGCGGCTACAAGTCCCTGTTCTGGGCATCCAAAGCTCGGCCGTATTTTCTAGTCGTTCTGAAAGACAGCGACGCGGTGATGGTCGTGGCGGCCGCTGCCGAAGCGAAGGCATTTTCTCAAACGTCCGAACTGCCTGCAGGTCTGGTGCACCGGCAATATTCCGGCTTCATCGAGGGTGCGGTCGACAAAGTCACCGAGGTTCTTGGACGGGCCGACCCTCGCAGAATTGCGCTGGATTACGGATTCGAGAGTTTCGGCGTCGGTTCCCTCAGTCTGATCGAAAAGCTGAAGACTCGGTTCCCTGCAGCACGGCTTGTTGAAGGTGCGGATTCCATTTGGCCCATCCGAATGATCAAGACGCCGGCGGAAATTGCCCAGAAGCGGCTTACGCTCGAGATCGCGCATGACGCGTTCCACCATTGCCTGAACAACTTGACGCTGGGAACGACGGAAAAACAGTTTGCCAAGGCATTGACGCTGGAGCTGATCGAACGTGGCGCCGAGTCGGTCCCGTGGCTCCCGGTGCGTTTCGGACGCAAGGATTTCGCTTATAGTCTGCCGCCCACCGATCGGCCGCTGGCAAAGGATGATTTCATCTGGGTCGATATCGGTTGCCGAATGTTGGGTTCGATTTCAGACGTCAATCGGATCGCCAAGGCCGGGCGCGTCACCAACGAAGAGCAAAGCATCTATACGCAGGTCCGAAACATGACAATCGCGACCTTATCTGCAATCAAGCCGGGCATGACCGGTGCCGATGTCTATGCCGCGTTCGAAGCGTTTGCCAAGCAGACTGAGTTGGGGCTGCCGAGCGCAACCGCGTCCCGGATCGGCCATGGATCTGGTCGCAACCTAACGGAGCCACCCTCAATCGCGGCCACCTCGAAGGAGGTGATGCATGAGAGGATGATCATCCACGTCGAGCCGAAATACGAACTGAACGGTGGAGTATTCCAGTTGGAGGAGGTCGCCGTGGTGACGAAGGACGGCGCCGAACTCATCACCAAGCTTTCCGAAAAGATATTCCCTGAAATTCTGGTCTAACTCCGAAGGATTCGTCTGATGCCATGATCTGCCTCCCTTCCATCCAGCGGGTCATGGCTTCTTGCCGGGGGCCGAGCCATCTACTTCCCGGGTTCTCTTTCTTCAAGCAGGGTTGAGACAAGACATGTTAGTTGGTCGCTTGGCGCGTGCTGTTGTTGGTGTCTCGGCGCCTGTCAAATGGGAGCGAATTTCGCCAGGGGTGCGTCGCAGAAGTCGGCCACTTTTGGCCGCTGTGAGGCGCTCGCGAACCTGCGAATTGCAGAGACAGCGGGTAAGACGAGCTTTTGCAGGGAGATCCTGCTGACATGCCTTGGGTATACCAAAAAATCGTGCCGGCGGTTGGCCAACCCGAGGCGACTTTCCCGACAGGCACTGTGCTTAGGCACGTTGGTCTGAGGCCATTTTATCTCCGTCGCCGCAGTGTTGTGTTCCGAAAAGGACCAAGGCCGCGCATCTGCCGGTCTTCGCGAAACTCTGTTTTCACGCGGCGAGCCGTCCGATACCAAATGTTCTTCGTCGGGGTAGGAAGCAGATAAAGAGACGCGAGGACGAATGAGCTTCTTCGACATTATGCGGGGTATATTCGAAGGCTTCGACATCACGGCGGTCGTGACAATGCTCGGTCTATGCTATGCGATCCCTTTTGCGCTGATTGCGGGGGTCTTGCAGCACTTTCTGCGCGGTTGGGCGCGTTTCGGCATCACCGCTATCATCGAATTCTGGCGCAGTTCATCCCTCATCGTGCTGCTGTATGCCTTCTACTACTCGTTGCCCGCCTTCGGGATCTATCTGTCTGGAATTGCCGTGGGGGCGCTGGTGCTTGGGCTCAACATCGGCGGATATGGCAGCCAGTCTGTCCGCGCGGCATTACAGGCGCTCGATCGGGGGCAGACGGAGGCGGGGCTGGCTCTCGGGCTGAGTCGGTTTGATGTGCTGCGGCTAATCGAATTACCGCAGGCGATCGCCGCCATGATGCCGACATTCATCAACCTGGCAATCCAACTCATCAAGGGCACCGCTCTGGTGTCGCTGCTGACGCTCACCGACATGACATTCCGCGCGAAGGAGATTTCGCAACTCAGCTACGATCCGGTGCGCATCTATTCTGGATTGCTGTTGGCCTATTTCATCGTCTGCTACCCCGTGACGATTCTCGGCCGCTATCTGGAGAAAAAGCTCGGTAAGGGGCGGAGGCGTATCAATGAGCTTTGACCTAGGTTTTGCAATCGAGATCATTCCGCTCGTGCTGAAGGGAATCGGCAACACGATTCTTGTGGCAATACTGAGCTTCATCGGCGCATCGGTTATGGGGTTCATCCTGGAAATGCTTCGCAGGTCTCACTGGATAGTCCGCCCTTTAGCCCAGCTGCTGATTGATGCAATCCGCTCCACACCTGTTCTGGTCCAGCTCTATTTTATCTACTTCGTTCTACCCTCTTACGGGATCACTCTCCCTGCATTCGTTATCGGCGTTCTGGGGCTGAGCATCTACTACTCCGGATATCTGTCCGAGGTGTTCAAGGCGGGGATCGACGCCATCCCTGCGGGGCAGAGCGAAGCCGCTTTCAGTCTCGGGCTGAACTGGCTCGACGTATTGATTTTCGTCATTGCACCGCAAATGCTACGAAACGTGGCGGCGCCCCTGGGCGCATACTCCGTGTCGATTCTAAAGGCGACCCCATACCTTGCCGTCATCGCGGTCCCTGAAATGTTGGGAAGCGCATTCGATGTGTCCTCGGCAACTTATCGCTACGCCGAGCCAATGGCTGTCGCCGGCGTGCTGTTCCTCGCTCTGGCCTTGATCGCCGTCGCGCTGGTCAGCCGGTTGGAACGTCGCCTCGGGTTGACATCCCACACAGCATGAAAAGGACAGATGATAAGAGGTGCTTCATGATCGCGATCAATCCTCAAGACATGCCGAATCATAGCGGCGAGGCAGTGCAAGCGGCTGACGTGGCCATTCGGATCGAGAACCTGTCCAAATGGTACGGAGATTTCCAGGTTTTGACCGACATTTATCTCGAGGTGGCCCATGGCGAACGCATCGTCATTTGCGGCCCCTCGGGATCCGGCAAATCGACGCTCATCCGATGCATCAATCAATTGGAGGTGCATCAGAAGGGCCGCGTAGTCGTGAATGGAGTAGAACTCCGGCCCGGGATGAAGGGGCTAGCCGAGGTGCGGAGCAATGTCGGAATGGTGTTTCAGCAGTTCAATCTATTCCCGCATATGAGCGTGATTGGAAACTGCACGCTTGCCATGCGGCGCGTTCGCAAGATCGCCAAGGCAGAAGCGGAATCCATAGCACTGGAAAACCTCGCGCGGGTGCGCATAGCAGAACAGGCGCAGAAGTATCCAAGCCAGTTGTCGGGCGGACAGCAGCAGCGCGTTGCGATTGCCCGCGCACTTTGTATGAAGCCTAAAGTGCTGCTTTTTGACGAACCGACCTCCGCACTTGATCCTGAAATGATCAAGGAAGTTCTCGACGTTATGACACTATTGGCAAAGGACGGAATGACGATGGTTTGCGTAACTCATGAGATGGGCTTTGCACGCAATGTCGCGGATCGCGTGGTTTTCATGGATGCAGGCAAAATCGTCGAGCAGAGCGAGCCGGAGGAATTCTTCGGCAATCCCTCCAATGACCGCGTCCGGACGTTCCTTGAGCAGATATTGCATTAGTAACCGGAATGATCATGACGGTCCCATCTGATCCCCCGCTGGAGATGCCAGATTTTCGGCGTATGGTGCGACCATCCGGGACAGGGGCACCGGGAGCACGCCAAGTGCGGGCAGGCCGATGTATTCGATGAGCTGCGAGCTCGCGTTAGTAGCTGGCCGCCCCTGCGACCTGCCCGTTGCGCCGAGAGCGCGAATCCTAGTGTCGCGTCGCCCGCCGGCTCCCGATTGTTCAAGGAGAGGGAGCCAATGAGACGTGTAATTGGAATGGGACATCCATCGCTCCTTTGCGGAAGTGGTTTTCTGGGAAGATGGCCGGCTGCGCCATCACGGACGGGTCGACATGACCCGTTCCGGACTGGAGGGATTTGGCCGTAGCTTGAACAGCACGGACGAAGTCGTTGTCGAGGCGACCGGCAACGCCATGGCGGTGGTGCGGGTGCTTTCGCGTTTCGTCGACTGGGTGATTGTTGCCAACCCGATGCAGGTGAAGGCGATATCGCCCATGCGAGGATCAAGACCGACAAGATCGATGCTGGCGTTCTGGCGCAGCTTCACGCCAGCGGCTTTCTGCCGGAGGTCTGGGTTCCCGACGACCAGCTTCGTGGTCTCGTCGCCCGGCGCAATCAGGTCGTGCGGCACCGCACGCGCGTGAAGAACGAGGTGCATGGCATCCTGCAGGCGCACCTCGTGCCGAAGTGCCCGCATGCCGATCTGTTCAACAATCTCGGCCGTGCCTGGCTCCCTGGCTCGAGCGGCAGGTGCTTCCCGACGACGAGCGGGCCGCTATCGCTAGACATATTCGTGAGATCGATCGCCTGGCCGAGGATCTGGCAATCCTTGATGAGCTGACAAAGCGCTTGTCAATGTCATCCGTCGACTAGAAGGTCTCGGGAAGGCCTGGATTGCGCAAACCAGTTGACTTCGGCGCTATACTAGGTATACCGCTGTGCCGAAGCATTTGTCCTGAGGTCCTACCCGAAGAGTCCGGGCGAGTCGGTATGGTGGGTGGTTCGAGTAAGGTCGGAACAAGGATAGGAGAGCTCTGTGAGCATTTCTCAGTTGCAGAGCGCGCCGTCGCTCCACGAGGCGGTCCGGGAAGAACTTCTGGAGCGGATAAAGGGCGGGACCTATCAGCCCGGTGCGCTCATCCCGTCCACGGTAATGCTGAGCGAAGAATTCGGGGTCAGCGCCATTACCGTAAAACGGGCGCTGCGTGATCTGCAGTCCTTGGGCATGCTGACGTCTATTGCGGGGAAGGGGACCTTCGTAAAGGACAACAAACGCTTTCTTCTCCAGCTGGATGCTTCGATGTCTTGGCTTGTGAATGCCAACCTGCGGCTCCTGTCGATCGCCCGGGAGAAGATTGCGGAACCCGCGATGCAGACATTCGAGCCGCCGGAAGTGGCGATGCTCTGCGTCCGCAAGATGGTCTTCTCTGGGGATGATTCTCCCATTATGTACGACGCTACTTATCTGTCGTCAGATGTCGACGGCGATATCGTTGATGAGTTCGGCGCCGGTTTTGTAACCAGCGTGCTTAGTCGTCACAATGTCGATATCACAAATATCAGAATACTCATTGATGCGGTACCGGCTTCAGGAAAGGCAGGCGAGGTCTTTGGTGTTCCTAGCGGGTACCCCATGCTTCGCCGACTTTACCACATCACGACAAATAAGCCGGGAATGACAATTTACGGTATTACGGAATCTCCTTTCGACAAGTTGGCGTGCATGTTTGAAATTCCTTCCGTCCCGCGAACTGCCCAATTATCCGAGTTTGTCAAGTGAACGCCGTGACCTGAGCTACGGATGTCGTCGTCGTAGCTCTTGCTATCAGGGAGCCGAAATGAACCGCACAGCGGTGTGTGGCAAGGAATCACCTGCGCGCTAGGTGCGATCATGGCAGCCAACAATCCAGCATGAGAAGGTAAGAAATGTCTCAATTCACGCGTATTTGGTCGCCGATCGACTATGAAATGGACGGGAAGCAGGAGGATTGCCTGCGTCTACCGATTTCGATTGATACCTCAGCCTATGGGTGGATCCCGATCCCGCTGATCTGCATTAAAAACGGCAACGGTCCTACCGCGGTCCTTCTCGCCGGCGTTCACGGTGACGAATACGAAGGCCAGATCGCCCTGATGCGCCTCGCGAGGAATCTCAGGACCGGAGACGTGGCTGGCCGCATCATCATCGTTCCGTCCCTGAATTTCCCTTCGGTCGAAGCAGGGAGTCGGGTGTCGCCCATCGATGATGGCAATCTCAACCGCCTTTATCCGGGGCTGGCCCATGGGACGGCGACTTCCATGATCGCCCACTACGTGACTTCCGTTCTCATGCCGATGGCCGATCTCATCGTCGATCTGCACTCGGGAGGCCGTTCGCTTCTTTACATGCCTTGCGGTCTGATCCGTCCGGGCAAGACACCGGAGCAGCATGAGAAACAGATCGAATTGCTCAAGGTGCTCGGCGCCCCGATCGGCTATCTGACAGACGGCACCGGCATGGGGGGCAATACAACTCTGCCGGCCGCTGCAGAGAGTAGCGGTATTCCTGTGATCACGGCTGAGCTTGGCGGCGGTGCGACGCTGAGCCCGGCCGGAGCCGATCTGGCGGTGAACGGTGCTATGCGACTTCTGAAGCATGTCGGCATTCTGCCCTCCTGCAAAGTCGAGACGGCCGGGCCTGTGCGGCTAATGAAAAGTTCCAGCACCGGGCTCATGGTTTATGGTGAGACGGACGGGCTTTTTGAACCGCTTGCCGAGCCCGGCCACGATGTAGCGGAAGGGCAGCTGGCCGGGCTGATCCATTCGCTTCACTGGCCGCATAGAGAGCCGCAGAAGGTCTATTTCGCTCGTTCGGGCATGGTTGTCTCCCGGCGCTATCCGACGCTGACCAAACGTGGCGACTGCCTCTTCGAACTATTACAGGATATCGCATCTTCCCCCTAAGGCCTAGCGTATGGCGGTCAAGCTCAACCCCCATGTCGCCGGGATGCAATGCATCCGTTGCGACATGCTCCATTCAATCGACGATTACTTCGAAGGATGTCCGGCGTGTCGTGACGCGGGTATTCCTTCAAGTGTCGCCCCGCATTTCGCAGAACTTCCGTCTTCACTCGAACCGGGAGGCATCAGCGACTGGCTCAGCTATCCGATGGCTTCCGGGCTTGGTGAGGGCAATACGCCCCTTTCCGGCATAAAGCGGCTGGCTGATGCCCTGGGTGTCGGGACGCTCTACACGAAAAACGAATTCGTCAACCCTGCTGGCTCCCACAAGGACCGCATGGCGACTATGATTGTGCAGAGGGCGCTCCACATTGGGGCTTCTACCGTCGCGGTCGCTTCTACAGGCAATGCCGGAGTGTCTACGGCCGCCTATGCGGCCCGTGCCGGGCTCGAATGCGTGGTGGTCACAACCCCGCAGATCACGCCGAACTGGCGGCGTGCACTTGAAACGCATGGCGCACGGATCATCGCGACGGCGCATCCCGACGATCGTTGGAAGCTCGTTCGGGAAATGGCGCGCCGCGGCGAATGGTATCCTGTGACGAATTACCTGACCCCGCCCGTGGGGAGCAATCCTTTCGGGGTCGATGGCTATCGGGCCATCGCCTTTGAGCTCTATCTGCAGCTTGGTCAGGCCGCCCCGACCGATATCGTGGTACCGACATCGCGTGGTGATCTGATCTGGGGGATCGCAAAAGGCTATGTTGACCTCCAGGCAGCGGGGCTGATTCGGTCATTGCCCAGAGTTCACGCCGTTGAGCCCCTGCCACGGATCGCCCGTGCTCTTGCGGGGCAGGGCATGACCGGCAGTTGTCCTGGCAGCACTAGCATGGTGTCGATCAGCGGGGATACGGTAACATATCAGTCCTTGAAGGCGCTGGAGATGACGCGGTCTTCGGCGGTAGCCGTGACCGATGCTGAAGTCGCCGCGGATCAGGCGCTTTTGGGGCGGGAAGGCTTGTATCTGGAACGTTCGAGTGTTGCTGCCTTCTCCGGATTGCGAAGGCTACTCGCCCAGTGCGCGGTTCCCCGTGATGCGCGGGTCGTCCTGCTTGCCACTTCGCACGGCTACAAGGAAGAGGCCCTTTACCCCGCGCACCTGGATGCGGTGGACATTTCAGAATTTGCTATCGATTGGAGCCCATCCGCGAACATCGTGGCTCGACAGTGACGATGGTCTTAGTTCGGCCACCACTCCGGTATGAAGCTGGCCACCGTTCCAACCAAAGGCCGGCCAGTTTTCGGCACTGAAGATGACCTCCTGGGTGAGCAACTTGGGAATCAAATACCTCGCTGCGAACGGGGAGATTTTAATGCCGGCAAAAAGAAGACTGACCATGAGACAGTTGAGACAAACGCTTCGGCTTGGCGGCCGCGAGATTGCGGTCGTGCTGGGAATAGCACGCAGTACGGCGGGTTGAGCTGGCCTCTGCCAAGACAGAGCCGAACTGGGCCCATCTTGCCGTCGAAAGAAGCCCGGGCGTCACGCTCCTCATCTTGTGGGAGGAGTATCGAGGAAGCCATCCCGGCGTATATGGCTACAGCCGTTATGTGGTGGCCAAATTTATGTTGTGGCGCTCGGAGCGAGCCAAGGATCCCGGCGGTTCCCCTGGCTCGACCCGCAACATAGGAAGGCGACGTTTTGAATCTACAAGGCTTTCAGGAATGTCATCAATGATGGCCGAGAACGTTGCCGAGGCGGCCCCCTCAAGCCCTTGATGTCAACCTTGGCCAACGACTCGGCCTTTGCCGATCAATTCCACCCACAACGGCCATCGCGTTACCCTCGAAGGCGACAGCATGAGAAAGCAAAAAACACCGCCGCTCTTGACCGCGCCGAAAACGGCGAAATCAATCGCAAATGAGTTCAACCAGGCAACCGGGGGGTCGACCCCGTCTGTGTCCGCGACTTAATGAAACTGCTGTCCGCGATTTAGCGGATCGACTGTCCCGTTTTGCGAAATGCGCAGGCAGGCCACCGCCCATTGAGGTCGATCCCAGTGCCTTCGCCAGTATGGCAGAAGAGCTGTCAGCAGCCTGCAATGGACTGATGGGACGATGCGCGCCAGCAGCTGCTACGAACGTATCCTACGATTAGGGCCGCCTAGTGATGGCTACTTCGCGTCGCTAATGTCCGCTTAAATTTAAATGCGAGAAGCTCGAGGCGCTTGCCGCGATGGCGCCGCCGTCGCTCAAGCCGGGTCGCTTCCGCTCCCGACAAGCTGCTGGCCATGCTGAAGTCCGTCAGCCGATCGACAGATTATGTTGAGTGATCGCTGCTCAAATCGCTCAAATGCTCAATACCGCAGGCGGCAAGTAATTGCCGCCGCGGACTCCGCATAATCCGGCGCTCCACATATTTCGGAAGTCTACCGGGTGGCTTGCAAGATAAGCCGACACCGGACCTATCTGGACAGCTGCGGGATCTCGTGCGCAAGGTCGAGGCGGCACGCTCGGGCACTCGGGCAAGGCCTGGACATGCCTTGGAGGCAAAACTTCTCTGATCCGGCGCATCGACAATCTCTGGGTTGGGGATCAGGCTTCCTCGTTTTGAACCAGGCATCCTGTAGAACTTGTCTGAGCACGTCCGAAAAGGGTGCTCATGATCCCGTGAACCGTGCTCACGATCGCCTGAAATACGCACCTTGGGAGAGGCGGCTAACTCCAGGGTCCGCTCGCTCATTCCAGTTCAGGACTGCAGACCTCATTTGTTATCTGGCGCACCAAAAAAATTGAACGCGAGAGCCAATCCGCCACATTGGCGCTACGGCGCTGACCAGGGACTCGATCAGTTTGCCTCCTTCACAGCGCGCAGAAATTGCCGCGTTCGATCCTTTTGAGGGTTTCCGAACAATTCGGCTGGAGGACCCTGTTCCTCAATTTTGCCTCCATAGAAGAAGCAAACACGATCCGAGATGTCGCGAGCAAACCCCATCTGATGGGTAACCATCAACATGGTCAGGTTTTGTTCTGCCACGAGCTTTCTTATTACGTTCGTCACCTCCCCAATGACTTCCGGGTCAAGCGCGGACGTTACCTCATCGAACAACATCACTTTAGGACGCATTGCGAGCGCTCTGGCAATCGCGACGCGCTGCTGCTGACCACCAGATAGCCGTGAGGGATGTTGGTCCATTTTGTGCAACATCCCAACCATCTCAAGTAGCTCAATGGACCGCTCGCGAGCCTCGGTCCTTGATAGACCAAGAACGTGGACCGGCCCTTCCATGCAGTTTTCAAGAGCCGTCATGTGTGGGAACAGGTTGAAGTTCTGAAAGCACATGCCGATGGCCGATCGCCGCTCCCGAATGTATCGACGATCGGCTGGTACCAGCTTTCCATTCTTCTCCATATGAGTTAGGGGCTTCCCATCTACATAAATGCATCCCCCATGGATCTGCTCTAGGGTCATTAATACCCTTAGTACTGTCGTCTTTCCTGAGCCTGACGGACCGATTATTGATACCATCTCGCCGGCAAAAATGTCCAAATTTAGATCGTCAATGACTACAAGTGACCCGTACGCCTTGCGCACTCTTTTGAAACTCACCATTGGCTTCGACTCGCTAATGAGTTGCGGAGGCATATCGTACGCGTCGTCCATCTCACTTTTGTCCGATCAGTTCAAAGCAGTTGATTGACTAATTCCAAATTTTCGGCCCACCCACACATCCATCATCCGTATAGCTGTGGCAGATGGCAGCGAGATGATCAGGAATATGAGCCCGACTAGGGTATATGGCTCAAGATAGCGGTAGTTTTCCGAACCGATAGCGTTGGCAGTGTGCATGAGTTCCACCACGCCAATTACCGACAGAATCGGCGTCTCCTTGAAGATGCCGACCAAACAGTTGCCCATACCGGCAAGCGAAGGTGGCAGCGCCTGTGGGATAATGATGCGGAAATAGGTGCGTGATATGCTGAGGTTGAGCGAAGTCGCTGCCTCCCACTGCCCCGTCGGTACACTTTCGAGCCCACCACGATAGACTTCGGAGAGATAGGCGGCGTAATGCAAGCCGATGGCGATCATTCCTGACGTCCAAGGAGAAAGGCGGATGCCGAACTGTGGTGCAACATAGAAGACAAAGAATATCTGGAGAATCGAAGGAGTGGACCGGATAAATTCCATGATCTCGCGTACCGTCACGGTCAGCAGCCTAAAAGGCGTGCGTTGAGCCAGCGCAAAAATGAGTCCTAGAAAGAGGGCAATGACGTAGCCAGTTCCCGCCGCAAGCAACGTATTACCCGTCGCCACCAGAAGCTGCGGCAGAATTGACCAAGTGAAATCCCAACGCCAGTCTAACATACTTCACATTCTCCCAAGGTGACGGCTCATTATGCGTTCGAAACACCGCATGAACGGTGTGATAACGAGCCTCGCCATCACGTAGTATATAATGAGCGCGGAGCCGAAGGCTTGGGCTGACAAGAAAGTGCGAGCGTTGATCTGCTCGGCTTGGAACATGAGGTCAGGCACCGATATCAGCGCGACCAATGACGTAGCCTTGAGGAGGTCGATCAGCAAATTGCCCCAAGCCGGTAGCATGATGGACAGGGCCTGAGGCAGTATAATGCGCTGCATACGACAGAGCGGCGACATATTCAGCGCAAGCGCAGCCTCCCACTGGCCCCTTGGCACGGACAATATGGCGCCGCGGACCAGCTCAGCCCCATACGCCCCGAGGTTCAAGCCGACACTAATAAAACCAGCCGTGAATTTATCCAAACTTAAACCGAACAGCGGCAGGACAAAGAAAATCCAGTACAACTGGACGAGCATTGAAGTGCCACGAAAAATCTCGATGTACATGGTGGCGACCCAGCGTGCCGGTGCAAGCCGCGCCAAACGCATGAGGCCAGCCACGAAGGCGAGCACCACTGCCACGACGACTGCAAGCGCAGTTTGCATGGCAGTGACGATGCCACCGTTGACTAGGGGCCAGCCATAGTCAGACAGGAAATGGAAATAGGACATGATTGTGTTTCGGCCGACGGCCTATCCGCTGCGAAAGGGCTTCAACAGGGCGGCACAATGATCCTACCGGTTTTGACATATCCACTTAGTTGATACGTTTCCGGGCAATTGGGCCGCGGTGTATCCATATTCCCTTACGTCTTCCAGCATTTTCTCGGAGCCGAGATACTCTTTCAGCGCCTTGTTGAACGTCACAAGGAAATCGCTGTCCTCGGTACGAAAACCGATGCCGGCCCAGTTATGTGTCCAATCTGGCATCGCTGATGGATCGGTAACTTCGAGTTCGCCTCGCGACATAGCTACAGCTTCAGAAGCGCCGAAATAAGCTAATGCTGCCGCGTCTGCACGACCTGCCCTTACAGCGGCGATCATTTCCGTCGGACCTGGCACCTGCATGATGTAGCTGTCGTCGACGCCCTCTTTCTTTGCTTCCCCGATCGTATTATAGCCCGCACCCGTAACCATGGTGGCGTGCTGTTCTTTGATGTCGCGATAAGTGCGAAGGTTCTTCGGATTACCCTTGGGCACGAGGAACGCGTTGCCAAAATTGCCAATAGGTTCCGAGAATGCGATGTTCTCGCAGCGATCTTTGAGGATGTACATTCCACCAGTGATTATGTCGAACCGGCGCGCTTGGAGGCCCGGGATGAAGGCGCCCCATGACGTTACTACAGGCTCGATCTTCTCGTGGCCCATCGACTTCAGGACACCAAGTGCGATCGCATTGGCAAAGCCGAGCGGCTCCCCATTCTTCCCTGGAAATGCCCAGGGAGCCTCGTTGGCAAAACCCAAACGAATGGCTTCTCCGCTTTCGATTCGGTCCATTAACGTACCCGCCTGCGCAGCGAACGTTGTCATTGCAAGCATGCTAGCGCTGGTGAGTGCGATGCACGCCAAAGCGCTGCGTCTAGACAGTTTCATATTTTCCTCCCTTGTTGGTGAACTGTTGTTCACACCAATCTCCCTATACCTAGTATACCGTGATGTCAATGCGGGTTTCGGTATTCCCGACACGGCCGAGTTAGGAGGGTGGCGATGGAACGAGATCGCAGGCCGAAGTGGTGGGGCAGACAATTGACAGGCTTCACAGCGAGAAGCTTATCTGTCGATTGATGTTTTTGTTCTCACTGTTAAGTCTCACTCCCTGATACTCAACAGCGATATGGATTTATCAGGTAATATGCGTGAAACCTCTCGACATCCTGCGGCGCTGCAATCAAAGTGAGCGCGCGTATTGCCTCATTGTAGAATGCTCCCGACCAACATGTCCGTTGCCTCCGCATAGTGTTCCCCACGACTGGGCTCCGGATCTGGTCGTCATCGGCTCGATTGTCCGCTCCCATCGCGCCGAACGCCATTGCGTGCGCCTTTTCCTTTGGCCAAATCTTCAAGCGCTGTAACGTGCGCAGCAGTAATCCGGATATGTCTCGGACGCTCCGCCTGCAGACGCTCTAGGAATTCGCGGCTCGTCCGCCAGGGCTCTTCGTCAAACCACGCTTTCAGTTCGTTGCTGAAGAGGGCGAAGGGATCCGGTCGCCGACGGTCCCGTTTTTGCTTCGGCTTGGCTTGCGCAGTTGGACGGATCTCGCCTTCCTTCCAAGCCGCCCGCAGGTCAGACAGGAACCGGTCGAGAGTCGGATCGGCCGGTACAAGCGATGTCGCCGGCAAGGTCGAAGGCATTAGCCCGGTAACTCACTTTGATTGATTGCCGCGCCGCAGCCGAGGAGGCCGATCCCCGGCTATCGCCGCGCATGCGGGTTCTGATCGAGGACCTGCGCGCCCAAAGGCGCAGCGTTGGGTGCTGCCGTGCATCATGGTCCCTGGGACACAGCATTGGGGGCGCTGGGCGCGTGCTTGCTCGGGATCGTAAGCACGCCCTGAATCTCGGCGCTATATGCTGGCTCCCCCGGACGCATCCAAGTTCCGACTGGATTGGTCGCAGAGTGTAAACTGCCTTGGCGATGGCCCACACGGGAGGCTGCCAAACTCTCCAACTCTCCCGCGTAGTGTGATCGATCGATCCAAGATGCGAGGCACTCCGTAGCACTCTTCGGCCTCGATAGGTCGTCGCGCCACTGTTCGGACCCCACATCGCCGATGCTATCTTGGCCGACGGTCAAATGCGACCGAGCCGCTTGCGAGGCGCGGGCCGTCTACATGAGAATGAGCATTGCCTCTTATTGCATGACCGATTATTTAGGCGAAGCTGACCTGACGAAACCTCCGCTGTTCCAGCCCTCCGGCAATGATGGAGGCTTCCGGCATGGCTGGTTCCACAACGTACCGCATGCGGGCGTCGGTGCCTGCGCCTTCTCTCCCGGCACAATCGGCAACACCAGCCTAGAAGGAAATTGCGGCGAGTGATAGACTTTATTGACGGACGGCGCGCCGACCGGCGCGGCCCCCAACAGGGGCGACGGGATCTCGCTGGGGGCTAATATGGACAATTCCAACCGATGTCCTTCCCGTACGACATGACCGATTGTCCACAAAGAGAATCTTGCCTCGTAAATCTTCCCCGGCTCAAGCATCTCCACTTTGCGATAGGACTGGTTGATCTCATCGGACCATGAACGTGCCGAGTCGATCTCGCGCATCGACGCACGCAGAAAACCTCGCGTCAGATACAACGTGTTGCCTTCGGGATCGATGTCTTTGACGGTCACCATGAAGTCTGTGTCTGTCTGTTCCGAGCTGAAATTGAGCACGATTTCAGGATTCCCTAGCAGAGCCGTGTCCTCGGTCATCGGATCAGTCCGATAATGCAGCGTGCCGCTAGATACCGGTGTCAGGCCAAACTGCGTATTCGATCCAACAAGTTCCGTTCCTGTGGGATACAGATAGTTCCGCACCCCCTGATCAGGGCGAGCAACGGGTTGTGTCGGGCTCAGCTTCGCATCGCCGGTCAGATAAAATGTGGTTCGCTGCAGATTCGGCACGGGCCAGTCTGCGTACGTTGTGGTCCACCCCGGCACAGCACGGCTGAATTGCTCTCTCGAAATGTTGTAGTCGCGACTGAATTCTGCGCACGGTAGGCGTGTCTCCCAAAAAACCGTCACCGGCGCTTCCTTGTCAACGCCGTTATCGACACCTTTTACCCAGTGGTCCATCCAGCGTATTCTTTCGTTAACAACCGGTGCTTGTTCCACGGCACTGTGCCCGCCATTGATATAAATCAATTTCTTATGCGCCACTTTGGGCAACAGATGTGCAAAAGCTCGGCCTGCTGAGGCCGGGTTTGAGTACTCGTCCTGTAGCCCTGCTATGAGCATCGTTGGTACAGTTATAAGCGGAGCCGCGCGCTCTCTACTCACCCCGGTTCGCTCCCACCAGTCATCCTGTAATGGGTGTTGTCGCGCTTGGTCATACAAGCCGTTCGGCTTGTATCTTGCGAGGGTCAGTTCACATTCCTTGTCGCCCCACTCCTTGATGCGTCTTTCAGCACCGATCCGAGCCGAACACTCCTGATCTACTAGGCCCCACTGTCCGATGGCGTACTGATGGAACATGCCGCCCACCATTAACCAGTCACGATACATGCTGAGCGAACTACCAGCGATAGATAAAGCCTTTAAGTGCGGCGGACGCTCCGCACCGACAAGCCATTGCACGCCGGCACTGTATGAATTTCCGATCATGCCGACATTACCTGTACTCCACGGCTGCTCTCCAGCCCATTCCACGATCTGAGCGCCGTCGGGACCTTCGTTTGACGAAAACGGAATGAAATTCTCTCCTTCGGAGCATCCGCTACCGCGAATATTTGCGCCAATCAGCGCATAACCCGCTTCCAAATACTCTTTCGCCATTGCAAATGTTAGGGCGCCGTCCTCGTAGGCTGCATACTGAAACAACACCGGATAGCGGCCTTCTCTGCGTGGCCGCCAGACGACATACGCTAAGCGAGCCCCGTCACTCATTTGTACGTAGCCGTGTTCACGATGGACGTCCTGCTCCGTGAGCCCATTGACAGTGCCGACCATGATATACCTCCTCGTCCTTTTGTTGTGTTAGCGACACTGACCGTGATCGACCCGCTTCCCCCAGAAGGGCGCCTGGCGGGTCTCCGGGTCAGGGGTGTAGTGAAGCCGCTTGTACGATGTTGCCCTTCATCTTGCGGGACGCCGGCCTGAGTTCAGAGCTTCTTCAGGAACGGCACGGCGCCGGGGCTCGAACCGGCGGTCCAGACTGCGTTGAGAACCGGAGGGCTGACCTCAAATTGTCGATCGCAGCTTGGATCAATTCCCAGGAGCGAGCTCACTCCTGCGCACTAGGTCGCCCTGCGCAAAGCTCATTTCTGACAGATACAACACCTCCCGTTGTTGACTTTTATCGAGCTTAGGATTAGCGGCCCATCTTGATATACCAGGTATGTCGCACCGTCAAGTGATCGAGCCGTCCTGTTGCTGCCCACCACCACAGGCATTCGCAACGGGGAGCTAGGGACCATTCAGTTGCAGGATACCGACTCGCGAACCGGCGCGGTGTTTTGTCCGGCGCAGTAATGGCAAGCGTGATCGAGCGGCGCTCCTCTCGAGGAGACCGGCTCCGCGCGCGGCCTCCTACACCACCTAGCGTAGTCGCGGGTGGGGCCTCTCGCATTCCGGGCGGCAGTTCCCCAACCTGACCATGTCGATGAATCGGTCAGCGCCGCAGCGCGAGAAGGAGAACTGCCGTGACGAAGTATGCAGCCCTAGATGTCTCAATGGAACAGACCGCCATCTGCGTGGTCGACGGGAGCGGTCGGAAACTCGCGGAGGGAAAGGTTCCAACCGATCCTGATGCCATCGCGGAGTTGTTGGCCGGGTAGGCTGAAGAGATCGAGAGGATCGGCATGGAGACCGGACCGCTGGCGGTCTGGCTCTGGAATGAACTGACGAAGCGCGGACTGCCAATCGTGTGTCTCGATGCGCGCCACGCAAGTGCAGCCCTGTCCATGATGCCGAACAAGACGGATCGTCATGACGCGGCCGGTCTGGCCCAGATTGTGCGAACCGGATGGTTCAGGGAAGTCCGCATCAAGAGCCACGGCGCCTATGTCGTGCGGGCCCTGCTGTCAGCACGCGATCTCCTGGTCGGCATCCGCGGCAAATCGAGAACGAGATCCGCGGGCTCTTGAAGACCTTCGGCATCATGTTCGGGAAGAAGGTGGGCGGCTTTGCCCGCCGTGCGGAGGAGATCGTCTCCGGCGAACTGGCGGCCGCGCCTGAGATCAAGGCAATCGTCGAGACGATGATGGAGGCCCGCAGATCCATCATTGAGCGGATCAAGGTTCTCGATGCGCGCGTCCGCGCTGCCGCGAAGCAGAATGCCATGGCCCAGCTGTTCATGACCGCTTCCGGGGTCGGCGCGCCGTGATCGCGCTGTCGGTCGCCTCGACCTATGACGATGCTTCCCGCTTCCGCCGATCCTCCAGCGCCGGCGCCTATCTTGGCCTCACGCCTAGACGCTATGAATCCGGCGAGGTCAGTCGAAACGGCCACGTCTCGAAGCGTGGCGAAAGGCTGACGCGAACCCACCTTTACGAGGCGGCCAACGTCATCCTGACGCGACAGGTTGTCTTCTCTTCCCTGAAGGCCTGGGGCCTGCGGATCGCCAAGGGCGCCGGCTTCAAGAAGGCGAAGGTCGCGGTGGCGCGCAAGCTCGCCGTCATCCTCCACTCCATGTGGAAGACGAACGAGCCCTTCCGCTACGCCGCTGCTGCAGCCTGACGAGGAGCTTTCGCTTCCGGTCCAAGCCCAGTTCCCGAGATGCGTCCTTGCCGGGACGCTGCGCGGATGAGGTCGCTCCCTGGCATGCGGTCCCACGGAACCGCGAACACCACTTCGACCCGCCGTTCCAACGCAAACATGCGGCGATCCCTTGATCGACCCCGGAGAGAACCCTGAGCCCGGCAAGCGCTGCATCAGCGAGGAGAAAGGAGCCCATTGACGAATGGCGATTAGAGAATCAACAGGGACACAGCCCTCAAAGGCTTATGCCAGACGGTAGGGCGGTGTGCCGTCGACGTATTGTGAACGAGCGCGAAGGCCAGCGTCGAGGCCGTGGCGATGCTTCCCGGCAAGGGCTGCGTCGGCATAGGCGCGGTCACGATCGGCGTGTTGATCCCGGTGCGGTCGCAATTGCGACAAGCAATCTGAACCTTTGAACCGCACATTCAAAACCTTTGCCTTCACCTCGACATGAAGTTGCTCGGTAACGGTCTCACCCATGCGATGCATCCGGCCACGACAGCAAGGACAGGCCTTGTGATCGTCGGGAAGATCATATTCAACGCGCTCGCGCGGCAGGTTTTCCGGCGGCGGTCTGCGTCCGCGTTTCTTTCCTGTCGCGCTTTCGACGGTGGCAACGCTATGTCCGGAAGGTCGTCGACATCGCTATCTTCGTTGTCGGCCTCATCCTCATCAGCAGCCTGTTCGGCTTCATTGAAGATGCGTCAACGTGCTTTTCGCTTTTCGCTGCGCGGCGCAAAACGATGCAGTCGCGCAAGCGCCAGTCTTCCTCAAGTTTGAAGACGCATTCGGTGAGTTGACGGTTCGGCGCCTGCAGCGCAGCAATACGCGCCATCAACTCCTCAACAGCCGGTTCGCCTGTCCGATTCATCAGAATCTTGAATCGAAAGCATACCGGGTCAGCCGGCAACCTGATGTTGCCGCACCGGATGGCGAACCATTGCACCGATATCGATGCCGTCGAGAATCCACTGCAATTGCTCGGTCGTCAGCGTGACGACCGTCTCCTGGCGGCGGGGCCATCGGAACTTGCCTTCGGTCAGCCGTTTCGGGACCGGCACAAAGCCAGGCCGATCGAAGAACAAGAGCTTCATGCGGTCGCGACGGCGATTGCAGAACGCATAAGCCGCCGGGGAGTAAATGGATCGAATGCCATCGCCTCCTGAACCAGCACCGTAAGGCTGTTGATGCCGGCCCTGAAGTCGATCGGCTCGCTGAATGTCAGCGCCTAACCTGAACATGACCCAACACTCCGATTACCGCTGCCAACGCATCCACATCACCTCATTTCAGTGCTAGCTTCACCCCGTTCGGCAGTGATGCGTTCACCTTGGCTGGAGAAAAAAGGGGCAAATCCTTTTCGGTTCTGACCGCCGCACTTCATCGCAAGTCGCCGGCAAATCACAGCGCAGCCGTGCTAGTCTGTCTCGATAAGGCCCGATCCGTGGCGCTCTGAATCCGAACCGGGATGAACGCCGGTGTGGGAAGCGGCGGGCTCGGCACCGGTTCCTTCTTCGCAGCCGCTGTTTGCGTCCATTTCCACAACAGGTTAGCATTGACCCCATGTTCGAGCGCAAGACCCGATACCGACGCGCCTGACTCAAGGCAGGCCGCGACGAGGCGGTCTTCGATACCGGGTTGTATCGGCGTGGCCCGTTGCGACCCACAAGCCGCACACGCAGTTTCTGATCCATCTTCTTCCATGGCTTGGCGTCCACCTCTTTTAGGTGGACACCTCATGTCTCAGCACACTCAACACCAAAAGGTACGGAAATTCTGCCAGTGTCGCGGCGGCTTTGAGTGGAAGCGGTCGAAAACTCATCGAGGTGCGCGGCGACGAAAAACCGAGCCGCATCAAGCCGGATACACGTAAGCAGTTGTCACCATTGATCCTTAGCCAACCAACCTTTTGCAAATCGGGCGTGGCCTATATATGTCCAGACATGCGCCAATCTTCGGCGACTATCAGCTTTTACCCGGCGACACCCTGCGCTGGTGCGGCGAGGTAACGGCTTCCAGATTGTGGCTATTCGCCAAGGGTCGGAAATGGTGTAATCGACCAACCGATCAAGTCGACGGCATGTCGAAGTATGGCCTCGGTCTGAGTGGGGTTAGATGAACTGGCGATGACATGTCCCAACCAATCTCGGTAGTCCCCCATCCTGATAATCGGTGTCTTGGGTTCAACATACAATTTGACCTCCTCGATACCTGGTATAGCAGCCGCTCGGCTAACGCCATTGATCCAATCGAGGGTGCCATCGCGATCAGGAAGCAGTATCCGCGCGGCCGCAGCATGCGAACGAGTTCTCCGCAAATCCGATTCCTCGCCGATAACAAGCTTGAGGTGCTCCGTGACAAGATCGATCCCATAAGCAAGCTGGACCAGTTGAGGATCGGGGAAGCCACCTGCCCGCGGATTGACTTCAATGACGACTGGGCCACGTTTCGTCCACCGGAATTCAATCCCCGTTGGCCCCCAGCCAAGCTCGAGAGCTCGCAGACAGCCTAGCGAAATATCGACGATACGCTCGTGCTCATGATCCGCCAGCGGAGCCGGGAAGGCGACCTCACTATAGACAAAGTGCGGTGCAGGACCAAAGCTAGCGGCAGCAATTGCCAATACCTCATTTCCCATTATTTTGGCATAATAATGAGAACCTTGCGCGAATTCTTCGACCAGGATCCTTGGCGAGGATCGCCATCTGTGCTTGCCGCCCAACAGATAGGTCGTATGTTCGGCTACCTCTTCAAGGTTGCGGCACAATCGGACACCGCTGCTGCCGATGCCCACGGCCGGCTTAACAACCACCGGTAGGCCGATCTCCGCAGCAGCGCGTTCTACGTCCGTTGCATTCTCCACCAAGCGATATGCAGGTATTGGAACTCTGGCTTTCTCCAGGAGCTGACGTTGAGTGAATTTGTTGCAGCATCGTTCAATGGATACGGGGTTCGGTCCCGGTAGATCGAAGTGCCGGCAGAGGTTGCCAACTGTCGCATAGACCGACTCGTTGACAGAGGTAATGCCAGCAATGTCATAGGTCTCACCTAGCCGGGAACATTCGCGGATCAACGCATCGTAATTGCTTGTATCAACAGGGATTGCCTCACATCCCGCGGCAAGATAGCTGTACTGCGCTGGATCAGCCGACAGGGTAATTGGATGAAGCCCAAGACGCTGGGCTGCTTGAACGTATAGCAGACCATTACCCGTTGAATATTGTATATCGCCTTCAAGCAGGATGAGGGCTCTTCTTGCCATTTGCGTTGACCTCCGTTGCGTGGCGTGCGGCAGTCGTGAACTTAGCATTCTCAGCGATTTGCGGTTGTAAAGATTCTGTAAAGTTATTTGAAACCTTGGCTGGCCAGTTGGAGGCTCGATTTGCCCTCGTTTTGGATTGAACGAGTAGCGATGGTGATTGAAAGCGTTCGGCGAACAATTTACGGCTGTGATGGCCCACCGATTCGACCGGTGGCGATTCTATTGCTTTGTGGTGATGCGGGCGCGGTCGCCAGTATACGAATTGCGCCTCGGTGCCGACGTTACGATTTGTTTGATGCCGTGCACGGGGGGCCCAACAGCTACGGCTTCCAGCCCTGTGGGACTGTCAGATCCCATGGGCGGGTGGATAGCGCCCTGCTCTTTGACAGAGTGGAGTTGTTCACCCACCACTCTGGAAACAACCATGCTTGTAGTATCTGACCGACCCAGTGAGGCAACACGACAAGGGGCGCTTTGGTGGATACTGATCACGCCATTGCGGATTCGATGCCGGATCCAGGATCGAGAAACGTCCGCCGCCATCGCTAATTCAGACACCGATAGCCACCCCGGAATGTGGTGAGAGCGGGCTGGTGTAGACTGACTCAATACGCGATGGCCTTGTCGGACGACTTGGACGGTGCGCACAGGAACGTAGCTGCGGCGCGGTGAGCGGAAACCTTCCTTAGTCAGTCTGGCCGCTATTGCCGTGTCGTCGAGCCCTTGATGAGCCAGTTCGAGCAGCCGGACCTCCATCTCGGCGCCGCGAGACAGGGCGCTCAAGGCATGAACTCTCGGCTCGACCTCGCGTTCGGTAAGTTCACCGCCTCGCCAAACGATGCGGATCGTAATCCGATCTCGGACCACCCGGATCTCGACCGTTGAAGACGCCGCGTGGGTGACCTCGACAAAGCCAAGCCGATCCGCATCCCGCTGCGGCGTGACCGCACCGCTCTTGATCGCCTTGCGCCGCCAGCCGAACAGCTGCGAGGTCGCCAGTCCAGCCTCGCACGCGATCGCCGACACGTTCGCATCCGGCTTCAGCGTCGCCTCGAGCAGCCGCGCCTTCGCTTGCGCCGACCAGCGCCGCCGCGGACGCTGCGGGCTTGCCTCCAGCCGGTTCGGAACCGCCTCAAGAACATGGAAACTTCTATCATCAGACATAGGCGCAGACATAGAAATTGACAGCGCAAGCTCCTCGGCTCCTTCAGTGTCATCATCTCTCGCCGTGCCAGATGGGATCAGCTTCACGCTTACACTTCAGATAATGCGGCAGAGGGCTTTGTGCCACGACATTGCTCAGGCGACAGGCGCGCGCGGGCATGCGGGACATGCATGCGCTACACGATACCCGATCCCGAAGATTTCACACGCCTGAGCGAAACCGAAGACTGGATGGAGGCGATTCCGGGAATCTTAGTCAGCGTCCCTGTCAGAAACGTCTCATACTCTTTTAAACCGGGGGTCAAAACGCGAAGGAGGTAGTCGTTGTCGCCCGTCATCAGCCAACAGTCGACAACTTCAGGATGCTTCATGATCTCGGTCTCGAAGGCGACGAGTGCGGAATCGATTTGGCGCTCCAGCTTCACAGACATGAAAATCGCGACTGGCAGACCCAGCTTTTCCTCGTCGAGTGTTACCGAGTATCCTGTGATGATCCCTTCGGATTCCAATCGGCGCAGGCGCCGCAGGCATGGGGACGGGCTGAGGCCCACCCTGTCGCTCAGATCCTGGTTGGTCAGTCGGGCATTGGACTGCAATTCACGCAGGATCTTCCGATCCGTCGGATCTAACTTGGCAGATGTCACCTGTAATCAGAGCCTTTTCGGGCGGTTTCTGTCTCAGGCATGGCAACTCTATGAGGGAATAGCAAGGAAATAGCGCCAAAGGTTCCGTATATTGCCGGGAAACACACTGCAGCAAGAGAACCGTGAAATGGCCATGGCAACCCGTGACCTCAAAATGCTCCGCCGACTAGAAAAGAAGACACTCTGGCTCGCCTGCTGGATGATCGACCAGGCGAACCGGCGCGAGAAGGTGGATGGCGTCAAGGTCGGTGGCCATCAGGCATCGTCAGCCTCTATGGTTTCGCTGATGACGGCGCTCTATTTCGACGTGCTGCAGCCGCAGGACCGTGTGGCCGTCAAGCCTCACGCCTCACCGGTCTTCCATGCGATCCAATATCTGATGGGCAATCAGACGCTCGAAAAGCTGGAGAACTTTCGTGGCTATCACGGCGCCCAGTCCTATCCTAGCCGCACCAAGGATGTGGATGATGTCGATTTCTCGACTGGTTCGGTCGGGCTCGGTGTCGGGATCACGCCTTTTGCATCATTGATCCAAGACTACATCGCCGCGAAGGGTTGGAGCACCACCGGCGATAGACCTGGCCGGATGATTGCGCTGGTCGGGGACGCCGAGCTCGATGAGGGTAACATCTACGAGGCACTGCAGGAAGGCTGGAAGCACAGTCTGCGCAATTGCTGGTGGATCATCGACTACAACCGCCAGAGTCTCGACGGCGTGGTGCGCGAGGGCCTGTACGATCGAATAGAGACGGTGTTCAAGGCGTTCGGTTGGGATGTCGTCACACTCAAATACGGGGCGTTGCAGCGTGCTGCCTTCGAAGAGCCCGGCGGCGAAGCACTCAAGGAATGGATCGACGCCTGCTCTAACCAGCTCTATTCGGCGCTTTTGTTCCAGGGCGGTGCTGCCTGGCGCAAGCGCCTGCTTGACGATCTCGGTGACCAGGGCGAGGTGAGTGCGCTGATCGATGGGCGTTCCGACGAGGAGCTATCGGAGCTAATGAACAACCTCGGGGGACACTGCCTCGAGACGCTGAGAAAAACCTTCAACGGAATCGACCACGACCGTCGGACAGCCTTCATTGCTTACACCGTAAAGGGTTACGGTACGCCGCTCGCCGGCCACAAGGACAATCATTCCGGGCTGATGACCTCTGCGCAAATGCAGGCCTTTCAGGAACAAATGAAGGTCCGGCCAGGCCGCGAATGGGAGCGGTTCGAGGGGTTGGACGGCTCGGCGGCCGAGATGCAGGCTTTCCTCGACTCCGTACCATTCTTTGCCATGGGTCGCCGGCGCTACCAGGCGGAGCGCATTGAGGTACCGCAGACCGTTGCCGTCAGCCCAGCCGCCGTGCGCGAGGAGATCTCGACCCAGGCCGCCTTCGGCCGCATACTCGACGGGATTGGCAAGTCCGACAGCGAACTAGCGGCCCGCATCGTCACGACCTCACCCGACGTGACGGTTTCGACCAATCTCGGCTCGTGGGTCAATCGCCGCCAGCTTTTCGCGCGTCGGGAGCTTGCGGACCTGTTCCGCGACCAGCGCATCCCGAGCGCGCAGAAGTGGGATTTCTCGCCCAAGGGCCAACATATCGAACTCGGGATCGCGGAGATGAATCTATTTCTGCTATTGGGCGCAGCCGGGCTTTCCCATTCCCTCTTTGGCGAGCGGCTACTGCCGATTGGTACGCTCTACGATCCCTTCGTGTCGCGCGGCCTCGATGCCCTGAACTATGCGTGCTACCAAGACGCCCGCTTCATCGTCGTCGGTACGCCGTCTGGCATCTCACTTTCAAGCGAGGGCGGTGCGCACCAGTCTATCGCTCAGCCGCTAATCGGCATGAGCCAGGACGGGCTAGCGAGCTTTGAGCCGGCTTTCGCCGACGAACTAGCCATCATCATGGCCTGGGCATTCGACTACATGCAGCGCGACGGGGAGGGCGATCCGGACGAGCGCACATGGCTGCGCGATGAGACGGGCGGCTCGGTTTACCTGCGCCTCAGCACCCGCCAGATTGAGCAGCCGGGCCGCAAACTCAACCCACATTTCGCCCAGGAGCTGATCGATGGGGCGACCTGGCTGAAGGAACCCGGGCCCAATGCCGATCTCATCATCGCCTACCAGGGGACGGTGGCGACCGAGGCCATTGCTGCAGCTGGGATGCTAGCCGACAGGCGGCGCGATATCGGCGTATTGTCCATCACGTCGGCCGATCGCCTTAACGCCGGTTGGCAAGCCGCCCAGCGAGAACGTGCCCGCGGCAATCTGCATGCACTGAGCCATGCTGAGCGCCTGCTTGGCAAATTGCCCCGTCATTGCAGGATTGTCACCGTCATCGACGGCCACCCAGCGACGCTCTCTTGGCTGGGTGGGGTGATGGGTCACCAGACAGTCAGCCTTGGGGTAGAGCATTTCGGGCAGACTGGCACGGTGAAAGATCTTTATCGGCACTACGGGCTCAATGCGGGGTCCATAGCCGAGACGGCGGCGAGCTTAAAGTGGTAACCATGATATGGTGTGTCGACCGGCCACCCGCGCCTCGGCAGCGGAGAGTGCGCACATGCGGGTAGTTCATAGCCGTAGTGAGGCATTCGAGTTCGAACTCGAACCAGGTAGCCGGCGCTGCCGGCGCCGATCAGATGGCCCGTCATCCCTGAGCTTGCAGTCGATCGAATGAATGCTCGATCATATCCAGCATCAGCGTCCACGCCTGGAAGGCGAGGTCGAACATCGCTTTCGCCCTCTCACGGCCGTAGAGCTTGACCAGTGCGGCCGCACTCTTGCTAAAGCCAATGATCAACTGGCCGCCGTTGCCGGAGTGAAGAGCGCAAGTTGCCATCGTTCATATTATGATGCGTCATTGGGTTCGCCTGGGCCCAGGAAGGTGAGTGAACAGGCCAATCTGCTGAAAGGGAAACGACGACGTCTGCCTTAGGGGACGTCCGGATCGATCGTCTTCAACTTGTGAAACCCGCACTCGGCACCCATTTCCTGGTGAAGACTTGCGTCGATCGCTTGGCGGGTGATGGCGAGCACACGATCGCCGCGGAGATGAACGAGGAAGAGATCAGCGGGCTGCATGAGGTCGAGGTTCGCGATGCCAAGGGCAAGCCTGAGACCGTCGCGGTCGAGATCAAATACCGCCGCATCCATGTCCTGCCGCCGATCGGCAAGCAGAAGCGCTATCCCGCGCTCGACCTCACGGTGCTGTACGCCCAGGAGCGTGAGGAACCAAAGCATCGGCCAAGGATCGACTGGAAGCTGATCACCAATCTGCCCGTGCATGCCCACGACGACGCCATCGAGAAGCTCGACTGGTACGCTATGCGCTGGAAGATCGAGACCTTCCACAAGATCCTGAAATCCGGTTGCAAAGCCGAAGAGGCAAGGCTGCGAACTGCCGAGCGCCTCGTGAAGCTCATTGCTGTCTTCTGCATCCTGGCTTGGCGGGTGTTTTGGATGACCATGATCAACCGCTCACAGCCGCACGCTAAACCGGACCTCGCAATAACCGATGTCGAAATGAAGCTCCTCGATCATCTTCTTCCCGACAAGGATCCGACCGCCTCCCATGCCGGAACCTTATCGAGCTATCTGGTCAAAATCGCGCGATTGAGTGGCTATCTCGCGCGTGCCAGCGACCCGCCGCCGGGCAACACCGTCATGTGGCGCGGCCTTACGCGCCTCACGGACATCAAGCTCGGCGCAACCATCGGAGCCGAACTTATGGGTAATTGAAAGCCTCACCGGACGCTTACCCCTTATCGCTGTTCACCGGAAACCAACGCTACGCCCTCTTTGACCCACTCATTACGCTCGGCATATATTTTCGAACTCAGTGAAAGTCGAGCCGGTGGCCTGCAAGTTTCACGCCGCATTGGCCTTCGTCAACCCTAGCGCTTGCCGCTCGAACAGGCGGCGGTAGATGCCACCGTCGAGCTGGATCAGTGTCGCGTGGTCTCCTTCTTCGATGACACGGCCACGGTCGAAGACGAGCAGCCGGTCAAGCGCGCGCACCATCGAGAGCCGGTGCGCGATGACCAGTGT
>NZ_RZSV01000490.1:0-851 GCF_004023205.1 Mesorhizobium sp. M1A.F.Ca.IN.020.03.2.1
AAAAATCGAAGGCGGCAGCGCGGCAAGGACTCCCCCCGCCAGTGCAGCACGCAGACGAGCGTGAACAACCGGCGCGCCGTGTCGAAGTCGATCTCGATCTTGCCGGCGAGCCGGTCCATCAGTGTTTGCGAGCCCTCATTGTGCAGGCCGCGGCGGCCCATGTCGATTGCCTCGATATGGCTGGGCGTGGAGGAGCGGATCGCCTCATAATAGCTTTCGCAGATCAGATAGTAATCCTTGACGATACGCCTAAGCGGCGTCAGCGACAGGATGTGGGTAACCACGTCGGCGCCATTCTGGCGGCTGACGGCGAACACCAGGCGCGACTCGGCCAGCGACAGCTTCAGCCTGTATGGGCCGGCGCCATCGTCGTTGACCGGCCGGAAACTGTTTTCCTCGATCAGGTCGAAGATCGCCACTGCCCGCTCATGCTCGACATCGGGCGTCGAACGCCCGATCGATTCGTCGAGCTCGACGTCGATCAGCCTGTCGCGGTTTTGGTGGTGGCCGGACATCGCTACATGTTCAGCCTGATCGCCACCGATCGTGCGTGGGCGTCGAGCCCTTCCGCCTTGGCGAGCGCGATGGCCGCCGGCGCCAGCGCCTTGAGCTGCTCCGGGCCGAGCTTCAGGATCGACGTGCGCTTGACGAAATCGAGCACGGACAAACCAGACGAGAAGCGCGCCGAGCGCGCGGTCGGCAGCACGTGGTTGGAGCCGCCGACATAATCGCCGATGACTTCCGGCGTGTGGCGGCCGAGGAAGACGGCACCGGCATTGCGCATCCCGGCGAGGAAGTTCTCGGCGTCGTCGAAGGCGAGCTCGACATGCTCAGCCGCGATGCGGTCGACC
>NZ_RZSV01000491.1:0-835 GCF_004023205.1 Mesorhizobium sp. M1A.F.Ca.IN.020.03.2.1
ACCGACTGCTGGCGCACGCCGCGATTGCTCAGCCATTGCCCGAGCAGCGTCTCGGTGTAGCCGGCGCCATAGACGAAGCCGGTGTCGAACAGGTTGCCGCCGGCTTCGAAATAGGCGTCGAGCAGGATCGAGCCCGAGGAGAAGGTGCGGAAATCCTCGAAGCCGAGCGCCAGCCGCGAGACGGGCTTCGGCAGGCCGGGAATCGCGCGTTTGCCGATGGCGGTGCCGTTGGCGCGCAGCGGCCGGCCGGAGATG
Organism: Mesorhizobium sp. M1A.F.Ca.IN.020.03.2.1; assembly: GCF_004023205.1. Classification (NCBI taxonomy): domain Bacteria; kingdom Pseudomonadati; phylum Pseudomonadota; class Alphaproteobacteria; order Hyphomicrobiales; family Phyllobacteriaceae; genus Mesorhizobium; species Mesorhizobium sp. M1A.F.Ca.IN.020.03.2.1. The sequence goes on from NZ_RZSV01000491.1 coordinate 256, forward strand.
GTGTTGACGCGCTTAGCCGGCTTTTCGATCTCGTACTCCAGCCCGACGGCGGCGCGCCATTTGTCGAGAACGCGCAGCGTGCCCAGGCTGTCGGCCCAGCCCATGCCCGGCCAGGCGAATTCCTGGCGGCCGGCCAGGATCGCCTCGCCGGCGGCGTCAACCTCGAAGGAATAGAGGTGGCGGGTCTCGTTGACACTGATCACCTCGCGCGTGCCGCCGGACCGGATCACCTCGATCCGGCCCGGTCCGACATCGCGGTTGCCACCGGCGAACCAGAAGTCCGGCACCTCGATTTGGCCGTTGGTGCCGAAAATGCGCAGGACATTGTCCTGGTTGAGCGAGATGCTGCACGAGACCTCGGCGACGATGCCGCCGGGGAAATGGAGCAGCGCCGAGGCCCATTCATCGACGCCGGACTGGCCGAGATGGGCCGCACCGACGACCTTGTCCGGCTCGAGGAAAGGCTTTCCCGCCGCGGCGCCGGCAATCAGCCGCGCCATCGAGACCGGGTAGCCGCCGACGTCGAGGATGCCGCCGCCGGCCAGCTCGCTGGCGTAGAGCCGGTGCTCCGGCATGAAGC
>NZ_RZSV01000492.1:0-816 GCF_004023205.1 Mesorhizobium sp. M1A.F.Ca.IN.020.03.2.1
GTCCTTCAGCGGCAGCTGCCCGGCGGTGAAGAGGGTGTTGCCGGTCCGGCAGTAGGGCACGTAGTTGGCGGCCGGCGCTGCTGCGGCCGGAATGGCGACGCCGAGATCGCTTAGCCGCTTTTCGATTGTTTCGCTCATTGGTTTTCCCTATTGCTGGAAGGCGCCGCGTTGGCGGGGCCGAAATTGCTATTTTTGCCTCGCTTCCGCCACGACTTTTTTTAAGCTGGACCATCTTTCCCTGCGGCCTGCCATCGGCCGCGACGATCGGAGCACCGCATGCGCTTGACGCGCCTTTTCCTTTCCACCGCTCTCGTGTCGGCGGCCATCCCGATGGCTCCGGCCCTTGCCGTGCCCGCGCTGCAGGCGCACCGCGCCGTCTATGATCTCACCCTCAACAAGGCGTCCGACCGCTCCGGCATCACGGGCATCTCCGGCCGCATGGTCTATGAGTTCAACGGCTCTCCCTGCGAGGGCTATACGGTGAAGTTCCGTTTCGTCACGCAGATCGTCACCAGCGAGAACACTAGGCTGACCGACCAGCAGACGACGACGTTTGAGGACGCAGAAGGCAAGACCTTCTCCTTCGTGACGAAGTCCTTCGTCGACCAGAACCTCGACAAGGAAGTCAAGGGTATGGCGACCAGGGAGCCGAAGGGCCTCAAAGTCAACATCGACAAGCCCGAGAAGAACACGCTCGAGCTCGCCGCCACGCAGTTCCCCACCCAGCACCTCGTGGAGCTGATCGGCAAGGCCGAGAAGGGAGAGAACTTCTATCAGACCAATCTGTTCGACGGCTCCGAGGATGCCAATAAGGTA
>NZ_RZSV01000493.1:0-782 GCF_004023205.1 Mesorhizobium sp. M1A.F.Ca.IN.020.03.2.1
ATCGAGATCTACACGCCGGCCGAGAAGCGCCAGTACGGCTACTACGTGCTGCCTTTCCTACTCGGCGACCGGATCGTTGCCCGGGTCGATCTGAGAGCTGACCGCCCGGCCGGAGTGCTGCGCGTCCATGCGGCTTTTGCCGAAGCCGGCGCTCCCGCCGAAACGGCCGCACAACTCTTCGGTGAGTTGAAACAGATGCAGGCATGGCTCGGCTTGGAAACCATCGAGGTGACGCCGGCCGGCGACCTTGGGCCGGCGTTGACCGACATTTCGGTGTCGTAGCCGCGCGTTGACATGCGAGCACCTCTAAGCCTAAATCCGCCGCAGACGGTCTCCTCCCGGCAAGGGGAGGAGCCAAGAGGGAATGCGGTGCGGGAAAACCCAAATCCGCGGCTGTCCCCGCAACTGTGAGCGACGAGCCTCAGCCGAAAACCACTGGGATGTTCCCGGGAAGGCGGCGTAAGGCGACGACCCGCGAGCCAGGAGACCTGCCGTCTGAGACATGAGAATCCGATCGCTCGGCGGGTTTTCCGGGCAAGGAGCCTGGTTTTGGATCGCAACGTCAGTTTTCCGGCTAATACCGCGGACATTTCGTCCGAACCCCGCGACGCGCTATCGGAAGTGACCGTCATCGTCTGCTCCTCCTGCCGCGATGAGACCGGTTCGGACGCGCATCCGCGCGCCGGCGCCCTCCTTGCCGAAGACGCGCGCCGCGCCGCGCCGGACGAGCAAATCCGCATCCGCACAGTCGCGTGTCCCGGCACGTGCAAACACCGCCTGAG
>NZ_RZSV01000494.1:0-755 GCF_004023205.1 Mesorhizobium sp. M1A.F.Ca.IN.020.03.2.1
GGCAAGAGGCGCATGGCTGCTCTTCCTGTCGCCCTACAGTCCGGATCTCAACCCGATCGAAATGGCCTTCGCCAAGCTCAAGGCGCATCTGCGCGCAAAGGCCATCAGAACCATCGACGCCCTGTGGCAGGCCATCGGCGATATCTGCAATCTGTTATCCCCAACAGAATGCAGAAACTACTTCACTGCCGCAGGCTATGGACTCACATGAAAATCCGCCGCTCACCGGGGCATGCTGACATCACCGTGTCAGCAGGCCCCCTGCTATACCCTCGCTCCGATCCAGGAAGAGCGAGGATATAGCGATGATCGACAGCGGCTTTGAAACCAAGTCCCTCAGGATGGAACTGCTTCTGCTCGTCACCTTCCAGGCGCCGGCGGCCGATGTCGAGCGCATCATGGAGGCGGTGGTGGCGATCACGCCCCTGCGCATGGGCAAGTATGACGGCAATGCCTACCAGTCGGCGCAAGGAATAGAGCGCTACCGGACGCTCGAAGGCGCTGCCGCGGGCGCCGAGATCGAGTTGCGCAGGCGGCCGGGCACGGTCGAGGTGTCGTTCGAACTGCCCGACGATCAGGCGCTCGCCGCCCGTGTCGCCGAAGCAATATTCCAGGCCCATTCCTACCAGGAGCCTGTGATCCGCATTCAGCCGCTGCTGACCAGCCGTTCCAAGGGACTCGACGACCATACCAATCCGAACCGCTGGTGGAACACCACCGGCGACTGGAAGAAGGCCGATCTGCAGGTCAGGGAG
>NZ_RZSV01000495.1:0-717 GCF_004023205.1 Mesorhizobium sp. M1A.F.Ca.IN.020.03.2.1
GTTGAGCACGACGCCGGCCATGCGCACATCCGGATCGTAGGTGGCAAAACCCTTGGCGACGGCGGCGGCCGTGGTCGACTGACCGGAAACGTCGAGCACCAGAAGCACCGGCAGGCCATAGAGCCGGGCGAGATCGGCGGCCGAACCCGAACGGCCTTCCGGCGCGGGAATGCCGTCGAAAAGGCCCATCGCGCTTTCGAGAATGACGTACTCGGCACCACACGCTGCCTGGTTCGCCAGCGCGTTGAGCAGGGAAGGCGGCATCGCCCAGCTGTCGAGATTGACGCCGGAGAGGCCGGTGGCGGCGGTATGGAAGCCGGGATCGATATAGTCCGGTCCGGACTTCGCGCCGCGCACCTTCAGCCCGCGCCGGGCAAGCGCGCGCAACAGGCCTATGGTGACGCTGGTCTTGCCCGAGCCGGAGCGCGGCGCGCCGATGATGATCGCGCGCGCCGTCATGCCCCGCCCGCCAGTGCCGCGCGCATGGCGACGATACCGCCGACGACGATCAGCGCCGGGGAGGCGAGCCCGGCGGCAGCGGCCTCCTCGGCGATTGTGGCGAGCGTGGCGACAACGATGCGCTCCTGCGGCGTGGTCGCTGCGACGATCACGGCGGCAGGCGTCGACGGCGCGAGGCCACCGCTGAACAGCTTTGCCGCTATCACCGGCAGATTGGCCATGCCCATATAGATGACGACCGGCTGGCCGGTGCGCGCG
>NZ_RZSV01000496.1:0-714 GCF_004023205.1 Mesorhizobium sp. M1A.F.Ca.IN.020.03.2.1
TCTCGATGGCGGCGAGGTCATCGACGTCCGACGCGCGGGCCTTGCGGATCTCGGCAGGCATGCGGGGTTTGGGAGAACCTCGATTGGATTAAAGGAAACGGCCCCGGTCAAAAGCAGCACCCCGGCCGAAGCGCCGGTCTTCATCAAGCGCTATCGCTCCTTGATTAGGGCCGAATTGTGACAGGTTCCGCGGCGGCAGAAAAGCACCACGGCTTTGAACTGAACCACTAATTCGAAACAGCGTAGGCCGTTGAAAACAGCCGCCTCCTCAGCTCGAAATACCGGCCAGAAGCTGGCCATAGGCGCTCTTGGCGACCTCCGACAGACGCTCCGGCGGCAATGTGCCGACGACGGCGCAGCCATAGCCCTTGTCCAGCCAATACACCGCTTCCGGACCGTCAGCCTCGGCCGTATAGGTTCCCTTGGTGGTCTGCGATGATTCGGCGGTGACGAAGAGCGAGATGCGCTCGCCCTTGGCGTCCTCGTAAAGCAACATCGCGGCCTTGCCACGCTCGCCCGCCGGCAACAGCCGGCCGCCGACGAGTGCGAAGCCCTCGGCCGCGAGATCGGGCGCCACCAGCTTCAGCCCTACCCGGTTGGACAGCCAGGTCTGCAGATGGTCCTTGTCGCTTGCCGGCACCTCAACCGCGTGACGCTTCTCGGCGGCGTAGATGAGATGGGCGGAAATCGCCTGCTCCGCAAGTTGGTCGTCGC
>NZ_RZSV01000497.1:0-688 GCF_004023205.1 Mesorhizobium sp. M1A.F.Ca.IN.020.03.2.1
GGTCCGCCAGCGGCTCGTCATTGCCTGTGGCGGCGATCTGCGCATAGTGGAACTCATGGCCGCGGATGAGCATGCCTTCGCTGCCAAGCGGACACCCGGCGCGCAGCCGCGCCTCGCGATAGCCGAGGTTCATCTTGCGCCTGGCGAAGCTGGTCGAATGGCCAAGCAGGCCAAGCATTTTATGGCTCTCGCCGTCCGCATCCTCCAGCACCTCGCCCAGCACCATGAAGCCGCCGCACTCGCCATGCACTGGCTTGGTCGCGGCGAAACGGGCCATTCCCGCACGGAAGTTGCCAGCGGCCGCAAGCTTGCCGGCATGCAGTTCTGGATAACCGCCTGGCAGCCAGCAGACATCGCAATCTTGGCTCGGCGCTTCGTCGGCAAGCGGTGAGAAGGGCACGATCTCGGCGCCAGCGTTTCGCCAGTATGAGGCGACGTGCGGGTAGAGGAAGGTGAAGGCGGCGTCCTCGGCCAGTGCAATGCGCTGGCTTGGCGGCTGTAACGCCTCGCCGAAGTCGCCGGCCGTGGGTTCGAGCGGGCTCGCCAGCGCGAGAATGGCGTCGATATCGAGCGACTTCTCGACCATGTCGGCAAGCCGGTCGAGATGCGCCATGAGGTTCTCGTGCTCCCCTGCTTGGACGAGGCCGAAATGCCGCTCCGGCAGGTTGAGCGTCGGATCGCGCATGAT
>NZ_RZSV01000498.1:0-685 GCF_004023205.1 Mesorhizobium sp. M1A.F.Ca.IN.020.03.2.1
GGCTACGAATCGGGTTTCGGGATTGCCAAATTTGACCGTACCTACACCGGCTGGACGGTTGGATTCGGAGCCGACTACGCTTTGAACGAGAAATGGGTGGTGGGCGTCGACTACGCCTATTCGCATTTCGCAAAGCACGACTTCTCGGAAGACAGCGCGGCCGTGGGACCGACGATCGTGAAACCCAGCACGCACACTGTGTCGCTGAGCCTCAACTACCGTTTTTAGATCGTCGATCGCGTGAGGCGATTTGGGAAGCCCGTTGGCTATGGCCGGCGGGTTTTTCTTTTTAGTCATCCAACTGCAAACATGGAAGACAAGGCCAACAACCCCGCAATGTGGATGGCATTCTACGAGCGAAGCCGAAACTAGCTTCGAGAGAACACGCGACAGTTCGGACAAGCAGGTTAGTTCATCAAAAGCACCAGAGCGGGATGCAGCTTCTTCAGGTTCGGCAGTGATTTCGATTGCCAGGGAATGTCGGGCGTTCCGCGCACGACAAGTCGAACATCGGGATGCTTGCGCACCTCGATTGTAAATTTCGCCAGCAGGTTGATGCCGGAAGAGTTGAGAAAGTGAAGGTCCTTCAAATTGAGTGTGATGGAAGCGGGATTTGAGGCAAGAACACTGGTCGCCAAAGCCGTGATCGGCGCCCCCGCCTCGGAACTGGCAAGCCGCATGGCAC
>NZ_RZSV01000499.1:0-658 GCF_004023205.1 Mesorhizobium sp. M1A.F.Ca.IN.020.03.2.1
CCGTAAGCGGCTTAAGGGCGTGCGCGCCTTGTTGCGCCTGGTTCGTTCCGGAGACGAACCGTTCTGCCAGACCGAGAACGAATGCTACAAGCAGGTGTCGGCGCTGCTTGCCGGCCCGCGCGAGGCGACCGCTCTCATCGAGACCATCGACCGTCTGGGCTCCGCTTTTCCAGATGAAACCGCGGCCGGCGAGCTCGATCCCGTCCGCGAGCGGCTGGTGCTGCGCCAGCACGAGCTCCATGCCGGCCCCGGTCTCGACGCTGCCATAAACGCCGCGGTCGCTGCCTGCCGGGAAGGGCTGGAGCGTATCGACAGGCTGTCGCTCCCCGATCAGCCCGAGCAGGCGGCCGACATACTGGCCGAAGGCGCCCGCGCCGCCTTGCGGCGGGCGAAAAAGGCGCTGGATAAGGCGAGCTCGCGGGGCGAGGCCGATGACTTTCACGACCTGCGCAAGGCGTGCAAGACGCATTCGATGCATCTGTCGCTGCTCGGCCGCCTGTGGCCGGCGCCGATCAAGGCGCGCCGCAAGGCGGTTGACAAGCTTGGCGAACGGCTGGGCGAGCTGCATGACGTCTTCGTCATGCGCGCGCTGCTCGTCGCCGCTGGCGAGCCGCTCGGTCCGCCCGAAGACACCAGGCTTCTGCGCAAGCTCTTGAAG